>JBJMQD010000086.1:0-5840 GCA_045802855.1 Myxococcales bacterium
GCCGAGGACGCCGTCCGTCGGGCTCACCGTCTGCAGCCCGAGCGGCTTGAGGAGCAGGAGCTTCTTGCCGAGCTCGGGGAAGGTGCGGCCGGCGGCGGACATCTCGACCGGGTTGAGGGGCGGACCGACCGCCTGCGAGGCGGCCGACGCGTTCGTGATGGTGATCGAAAGCGGCGCGACCGTCGTGGTCGAGCTCGCATACCAGATGTGAGCGCTCGGATCGCGGCTACCGAACGGATTGATGCCGTTGAATTCGTTCTGCGCGCGGCCGTTGAAGAAGTTGCGGTGGTTGTAGACGGTGTTGATGGTCGAAGGCGCGTTCACGCCGGTGGCCTGCCGCATGGTCCCGAAGACCGGATCGCTGCCAGGCACGGTGGTCTCGACGCCGGTGCTGCTGATGCTCACGAACGTGCTCGGACGCACGCCCTGGGAGCCGGCGATGTTGTCGCCATCGCGGCCGAGCGCCGGATCGGTGAACGGGAAGTCGGCGGCGACGAGAGCGTAGTTCGCCGACTTGCCGTCGAAGATGCCGTTGCCGCCCGGGTTGAGCTGGTTCTTCGCCCGCGCGTCCTCGCCCGCCTGGAAGTGGCAGGTGGCGCAGGCGACCTTGTTGTCGCTGCCCGCCTGCATCTCCCAGAAGAACGCCTTGCCGAGCTGGATGGCGACGTTCATGTCGGCGACGTAGCTCGCCAGGTCGGCCCGCAGCGCCGGCGCGCCGGTGACCCGGTTGATGCCGATCACCGGGTTCTCGACCGTCTTCAGCGACGCGATCGGTATGAAGGGCAAAACGCCGGCGGGAGGCGGCCCGATGAACCTGTTGAACCCAGGAGCGCAGTTCAGCGTGCTGACCAGGTTCTCCTCGACGGCCTCTGCAGTAGGCCCGGCGTCCGCCGTTTGTTTACCGCATCCGGCAACCGCGAGCAGGAGCGTGAACGCCCATGGCTCGACCCTCGAAACGATCCGCGTCATGCGACCCCCCTTTTCTTTCCACACGCCACGAACGCCCCCGCGGTCCGGCGGAATGCCGTCCCTACGCCGCGTTCTCCAGACGATCCGTTTGCTCGAGACCGGCGGCGTCCGCTCCCGCGTGCCGCTTCAGCTCGAAATTCCATTTCCACATTTGATAAACAGGAGGATAGACGACGAGCTCGAGGAGGAACGAAGTCAGGATCCCACCTACCATCGGCGCGGCAATCCGCTTCATCACGTCCGAGCCCGTGCCGGTCGCCCAGAGGATCGGCACCAGGCCGAGGAACATGGTGGTGACCGTCATGAACTTCGGCCGTAGCCGCTTCACGGCGCCTTCGCGGATCGCGTTTTGCAAATCCGCGAGCGTCGTCATCCGGCCCTCGCGCCTCGCCTGGTCGTAGGCGAGGTCGAGGTAGAGGAGCATGTACACGCCGGTCCCGGCGTCGACGCCGAGGAGCGCGATCATTCCCACCCAGACCCCGACGCTCAGGTTGTAGCCGAGCACCCAGAGGAAGAAGAAGGCGCCCACCGCGGAGAAAGGAACCGCGAGCAGGACGATCGCCGTCTTCGCGAAGGAGCGCGTGTTCAGATAGAGGAGCAGCAGGATCAAGAAGAGCGTCAGCGGGAGCACCGCCGACAGCCGCTCCTTGGCCCGCTCCATCGCCTCGAACTGGCCGCTCCAGCTCAGGGCGTACCCCGCCGGAAGCTTGACGTTCGCGCGCAGGACCTGCCGCGCCTCGTCGATGTAGCTCTGCGGATCGCGCCCCGCCAGGTCGACGTAGACGTAGCCGGTGAGGAGGCCGTCCTCGTTGCGGATCATGGACGGCCCGGTCGCCAGTTTGACGGTGGCGAGCTCTCCCAAGGGGATCTGCCGCTGACCTCCAGAAACAGCGACGAGCACCTTTTCCAGCGCGCCGACGTCGCCGCGGAAGTCGCGCAGGTAGCGGACGTTGACCGGATAGCGCTGCCGGCCTTCCACGGTGGTGGTGACGTTCTCGCCGCCGATGGCGCTCTGCACCGCCATCTGGGCGTCGTCGACGGAGAGGCCGTAGCGGGCGAGCTCGCGACGGTTCCAGTCGATGTCGACGAAGTATCCGAGCGAGCTGCGCTCGGCGAAGACGCTGCGCGTGCCGCTTACCCCGACGAGGAGCTTCTCCACCTGCGCGCCGACGGTGTCGATGGTGTTCAGATCGGTGCCGGAGATCTTCAGGCCGACGGGCGTCTTCATCCCCGTGGTGAGCATGTCGATGCGGCCGCGGACCGGCTGCGTCCAGGCGTTCGACACCCCGGGGAGCTGCAGCGCCTTGTCGAGCTCCGCCACCAGCGCTTCTTGCGAGATGTGATCCGGGGTGACGCGGCGGAAGAGCGGCTTCACGAATTCCGGCGCCCACCGGGAATACCAGGTCGGCACCTTGCGCCACTGCGACTTCGGCTTGAGCGTGATCACCGTCTCCAGCATCGAGAGCGGAGCCGGGTCGGTCGGGGTCTCCGCGCGGCCCGCCTTGCCGAGGACGCGATCGACCTCGGGAAACCGCTTCATCACCTCGTCCGTTCCGCGCAGGAGCTTCTGCGCCTCGGCGATGGAGATGCCGGGCATCGTCGTCGGCATGTAGAGGAGCGACCCCTCGTCGAGCGGGGGCATGAACTCCGAGCCGAGCTTCTGGTAGATGGGGATGGTGAGGACGACGAGGGTGACCGCGCCTGCGATGACCAGCGTTCCGCGCTTGAGCGCCCAGGCGACGACGGGCTCGTAGACCCGCATCAGGGCACGGCTGAGCGGATGGTTCTCCTCCTGCTTGATGGTGCCGACGGCGACGGCGTTCGCGGCGCGGGTGAGAAGCCGCGACTTGAAGGAGAAGGGCTTCACCCGGGTGAAGAGGAGCCGCAGGGCGGGATCGAGGGTGATCGCCAGGACGGCGGCGATCAGCATGGTGAGCGTCTTGGTGTAGGCGAGCGGCTTGAAAAGGCGCCCTTCCTGCGCCTCCAGGGCGAGGATGGGCAGGAACGAGACGCCGATGACGAGCAGCGCGAAGAAGCCGGGCCCCCCCACTTCTTTGACTGCCTCGATGATGACCGTGCGGTGATCTCCCCGGCGTCCGTTCCTCTCCCATACTTCGAGCTTCTTGTGCGTCTGCTCGACGACCACGATGGCCGCGTCCACCAGGGCGCCGATGGCGATGGCGATTCCGCCGAGCGACATGATGTTGGCGCTCACGCCCATCATCCGGAAGGGGATGAAGGCGACCAGCACCGCCACCGGAATGGTGACGAGCGGAACGATCGCGCTCGGGATGTGCCAGAGGAAGGCGAGGATCACGAGCGCGACGGTGATCATGATCTCGATCACCGTGAGCTTGAGCGTGTCGATCGACCGGATGATGAGCTCCGAGCGGTCGTAGATGGGGACGAGCTTCATCCCCTCCGGCATGGCGGGCTCGATCTCCTTGATGCGGGCCTTGACGCGCTCGATCACTTCCAGCGCGTTCTCGCCTTCGCGCATGATGACGATGCCGGAGACGGCTTCGCCGCGCCCGTCCAGATCCGCGATTCCCCTTCGCAGATCCGGGCCGAGCGCGACGGAGCCCACGTCCTTGATGCGCACCGGCGTACCGTTGTCGGTGTTCATCAGGACGATCGATTCCAGGTCCTCGATCGACTTCGCGTAGCCGTGGCCGCGCACCATGTACTCGGCGCCGCCGGACTCGATCAGCCTGCCGCCGACGTCGTTGTTGCCGCTGCGGACCGCCTCGGTGACCCGGGCGATGGAGAGGCCGTACGCCTGCAGCCTGCGCGGATCGACGTTGACCTGGTACTGGCGCACGTAGCCGCCGAGCGGCGCCACGTCCGCGACGCCCTTTACCGATTTCAGGTAATACCGCAGCGTCCAGTCCTGGTAGGAGCGGAGCTCGGCCAGGTCGCGCTTGCCGGTCTCGTCCACGAGCACGTACTGGAAGACCCAGCCGAGGCCCGTCGCGTCCGGGCCCAGCTCCGTCTTCACGCCTTGCGGCAGGCGGGGCAGGACCGAGGACAGGTACTCGAGCGTGCGCGAGCGCGCCCAGTAGATGTCGGTTCCGTCCTCGAAGACGACGTAGACGTAGGAATACCCGAAGTCCGAGTAGCCGCGGACGGCTTTCACCTTCGGCGCCCCGAGCAGGCTCGAGACGATCGGGTACGTGACCTGGTCCTCGATCACGTCCGGGCTGCGGTCCCACTTCGAGTAGACGATGACCTGCGTGTCGCTCAGGTCGGGCGTCGCGTCGAGCGGAACGTGGTGCAGGGACCAGAGGCCTGCCACCACCGCGGCGGCCGTCAGCAGGAAGACGACCAGCCTGTGCTTCGCGGAGATCTCGATGATCCTGCCGATCATCGGTGCTCACCGGCGTGCTTGGCCGCCGCCTCCTGTGCGGGTTGGGGTTCTCCGGCGCCGCCGCTCGGCATTCGTTCGTGCCCGGTGGGGGCGGGCGCAAAGTTTCGCGAGGCGATGGCGCCGGAAAGGGGTGCCTTCATCCGGGTTTCCGAATCGAGGAAGAAGACGCCGGAAGTGGCGATCTTCTCGCCTTCGGAGAGCCCGCCGACGATCTGGACGCGATCGCCGTTGCGGAAGCCCGTCTGGACCTTGCGCGGCTCGAACACGCCCGGCGCGGTCTCGACGAAGACGGTCTTGGTGACGCCGGCGTCGACGACGGCATCGAGAGGCACCGTCAGGGCTTCCGGCAAGGGAACTACGAACTGCACGTCGACGAACATGTCGGGGCGCAGCACGAAATCGGGGTTGTCCACCTCGACGCGCACCTTCAGCGTGCGCGAGGCGGGGTCGAACTGCGGCAGCACCTCGGTGACCGCGGCGGGCAGCGCCGTCCCGTCGTCCAGGACGACCTGTGCCTGCGTGCCCGACCGCAAGAGACCTCTGTCCTGCGGAAACACGTCGGCGATGACCCAGACGCGGCTGAGGTCCGCGACGCGGAACAGCTCCATTCCGCGCTCGAACTTGAGGCCCGGCGAGGCGTTCCTCGCGAGGATGAAGCCGTCGGTCGGCGAGACCACCTGGAGCGTGTCGGGAACCTTGCGCGTGCGCCACATCTCGTCGCGCTGCTTCTTCGATATCCCGAGATTCTCGAACTGGATGCGCCGCTGCTGGAGGTTGGCGTCGAGCAGCGAGATGTTCTCGCCGTCGAGGCCCCCCTTCTTCTTCTCCACGGCGGCGCGATCCCGGCCCGCGGTGTTGAGCAGGAAGACCTGGATGGTGTTGATGGTGGCGGGCGCGTAGAAACTGCCCAGCAGCTGGTTCTTGCGGACGCGGCTCCCGGTGGTCGCGTCGGCGGCGACGTCGCGGAACGAGCCTTCGACGCCCGAGTTGATGCGATAGAGGCGCGCCTCGTCGGGAACGACCCGGCCTGGAACGCGCAGGGTGCGGGTGGAAGCTGACCGCGCGACGGTGCCGACCGCGATCCCGAGCGTCCCCTGCTTGTCGGGCGCGACTGGAATCGACCCGGAGCCGGTCGGAGCCTGCGGCTTCATCGCCACGAGCTTCATCCCGCAGATCGGGCAGCTACCCTCGCGCTCCTGCACCACGGAGGGGTGCATCGGGCATTGGTAGCCGCTCCCGTGCGAGTGAGAACCCTTGGCGGCCGCCTCGGGAACCAGCCGATGCGCGAGAGGCAGCGCCACGGCAAAAGAGAGCAACACTGAAACGACGATGACGCGCTTATCGATTTTCATGAAGGACCCCACATCCCTCGAGAAAGAAACACTACCGAAATTTGCCGGCGCCCAGGCCCCACGCCGGGGCGCCGGAGATCAGCGGCGGACCATTACTTCCGGATGGTCCAGCCGAACATCATGTTGTGGTCCTCGTGCGCCAGGTTGTGGCA
>JBJMQD010000101.1:0-3618 GCA_045802855.1 Myxococcales bacterium
GCCGTCCTCCTCGCCAGGTCGGGGCGAGAACGCAGCCGGAACGACGGTACCGGCTGCTACCTTCGCGGCCGCTGCGGCCTCGAGAGCGGTAGCGGCGGCCTGGGCCGCGGCGGCGGTCTCGCGCGGGCTCGCGGCCGTGGGCGCTGGAGCCGCCGAAGCAGGCTGCGACGGCCCAGCGGAGGCGCCGGCCCCGAGCGACGAGCTGGCGACGGGAACCGCCGGCGTCTGCGCGACCGAGGCGCTTCGGCCCGGGTCCTGCGACATCGGGAGCGGAACGAGGTTTCGCTGCTCGAGCAGGGCAAGCCACGCCTGCGCCTGGGGGAGCTCGGAGGGATTCGCGGTGCGGAGGAGCTTTGCGAGCGGAGTCTCGTCGGGATCGAGGTCGGCGCGCGACAGGCCGTCGGCGAGCAACTCGATGACGATCCGCGCCTGGTCCGCCGGAGCCGCACGCACGGCGGCGAGCAGCTCGTCGGGAGAAGCGTCGCCCACCTCGACGAGCCCGTCCGACAGCGCGGTCGAGAGCGCGTCGTCGCGCTGGGGAACGCGGCTGAGCGGGGCGAAGGTGAGAAGCCGCGTGAAGGCCTCGGAGCTTCCGTCGACCGCGAGATCGAGCAGCGACGAGACCACCGGGACGGGAAGCGCCATCTCGCGCGTGACCGAGCGCAGCCTGGCGAACAGCTCTGCCGACGCGGGCAAGGCCTCTAGGAGCGCACCGCCGCCGGCGTCCGGATCGCTCCGGTACAACGCGTCCGCGGCCATCGCGCGAACGAGCGGATCGCGCTCGGAGCGAAGGGCGGTGCGGAGCGCGGGGATGCTCTTCTTGTCGGCTCGCTGCGCCATCGCGGCATAGGTCGCGATCCGGGCGCGCTGCTCCCCGGGCGCAAGTTCCGAGAGGGCGAGGGCGGCGAGCGCCTCGCGCGACCCGGCTTCCGGCGCGCCGAACGAGGCGAGCAGGCCGCCGAGGCGGTCGATGCTGGAGACGACGGGGCTCGCCCGGCCGGTCCAGTCGTTCACCAGGATGGAGAAGGCGAATCGCTCGCCGCCCACGCTCTGGACGAATCCGGAGAGCGCCGTGACGCGATCGAGCGTGCCGGTCTTCGCCCGCAGGCGGCCGGCGGCATCCGTTCCTTCCATGCGCAGGCGGAGCGTGCCGTCGCGGGCCGCGATTCCGAGCGAGGAGACGAACTCGGAGGCGACGGGGAACTTCTTCCAGATGGCGGTGAGCAAGGTCACCATCTGGTGCGCCGAGAAGCGATTGGTGTCGTTCAGGCCGCTGCCGTTCTTGAGCTGGTACGAGCCGCGCGGCAATCCGACCTCCGCGAGCAGCTCCTCCGCGACGTCGATGCCTTTCGCCCACGTTCCGGGCGGCCCGCGAAGCTCTGCTCCCAGGGTCTTGATGAGCATCTCCGCGATGAAGTTCGAAGAGACCTTGTTCATGTCCCGCACGATCTCGGCGAGCTCTTCGGAGTCGTACGTCGTCACCAGGTACGCGGAAGCCGGGGTGACGGCTCGGCGTACGCGGCCGGTAACCCGGATGCCATTGTGCAGAAGGGTCGCCCGCAGCGTCTGCCCGAAGTACATCCCGGGCTCGGTCACGCGCCGGAAGAAGACCATCGGCTCGCCTCCCGCCGGGACGCGACCGTCGACCGTCACCTGCGTTCCGTCGCGCAGCTCGAAGGTATGGGGACGGACCTTGCGCCGGCCATTGGTGCGCACGGTCGCGACGCGCGCGCTGAGCTGGAAGTAGCCAGGGGCCTCGGGCTCGAGCTCGACCACGCCCTTTGCGCCCGCGCGATCGCCCGGGCGGACGTAGATGGCGACGGTGTTGTGGTTCAGCGAGAGCGCTCCGACGGGGGCGGCGTAGGCCTTGTCGCTCGACTCCTGCTCCCAGCCGGGACCCCACTTCTCCGCGTCGAAGTACGATTCGTCGATCACCACGTCGCCGACGGATCGGACGCCGCGGTGGAACAGGTCGCGGACCATCCCGGTGAGGCGCTCCGTCGTGATGCTCGGATCGCCGTGCCCGCGGACGTAGAGGGTCCCCACCTTGCCATGCTTGTCGGGGGCGCGGTCCGCGAGGACGTCGGTGTCGAAACGGTATTCGGGTCCGAGGCGGAGCAGGGCGGCCGCCGCGGTGATGAGCTTCGTGTTGGAAGCCGGATTGAGGGCGGCGTCGCCGTCGTGGCTGTAGATGGTCGACCCGTCGTCGAGCGAGACGATGTCGACCGACGCGCGGGAGCCCGCGAGCGGCGGCTGGTTGAGGAGCTGATCGACCGACTTCTTCAGGACATCGCGTCCGTCGGGCGCTGCGCCCGCGGGAGCCGCCAGGAGGGCAACGAGCGCGGCAAGGGACACCGCGACGCATCGAAGGAGGAACGGGCTCTGCCCGTGACGGGCGGAGGCCGAAGGCCGGAGCATAGGAGTCGTCCGGCGGCTCTGCTGTTCTACAGGGTACAGACCTGACCTCACGACGGTGCGCTTGCCCGCTTGCTCGATCGTACTTGCGGCCCGGCCCGCCGGCAACGCGCCCGAGTCGCGCGCTGCGGCTGTTTGTACGAGCCTCGACGACCGAACAGGCGGCACGCCCGTCTGCTTCCCGGACCTGAGCAGTTTCGCGGCAGTAGGCCGCAGCGGGGGATCGCGGTTCCGCGCTGTTCGTGGTAGGGGACGCGACCGAAATGGAGGTGGGGATGGACTTCGATGCCCTCGCCGCCCGCTGTGTGATCGTGGGCATCCAGGGACTGGTTCCGACCGTCGACGAGCTCGAGCTCATCGGGCGCGGCGTCGGCGGCGTCATCCTCTTCAAGCGCAACGTCGAGAGCCCGCAGCAGGTCGCCGAGCTCTCCCGCACCCTGAAGACGGCAGCGAAGGCGCCATTGCTCGTTTCCATCGATCAGGAGGGAGGACGCGTACAGCGCCTCCGCGCTCCCTACTGGACCGACCTCCCCAGCATGCGGCGCGTCGGCGAAATCGACGTCCAGGGCGGAATCGGGGGTATGAACGGCGTCGCCATCGCCGAGCGCCTTGGACGCCTCGTCGCCCAGGAGCTCTCCGCCTGCGGCATCGATCACGACTACGCCCCGATTCTCGATGTCGACACGAACCCCAACAATCCGGTGATCGCCGACCGGTCCTTCGGCCGCGATCCGGCCCGGGTGGCGCGACTCGGAGTGGCGTTCGCGAAGGGCCTCGAGGCGGGCTCGGTGGCGAGCTGCGCGAAGCACTTCCCCGGCCACGGAGACACGTCGCAAGATTCGCACAAGGTGCTCCCCCGCCTCGCCCACGATCGCGAGCGGCTCTGGCAGGTGGAGCTGGTTCCGTTCGTCGCCGCGGCCCGCGCCGGCCTCGCCTCCGTGATGACCGCGCACGTCCGTTTCGAGGCGTTCGATCGGCTCCCCGCCACGCTCTCGCCGCTCTCCTTGCAAATCCTGCGGCGCGATGTCGGTTACCAGGGTGCGTGCATCTCGGACGATCTCGAGATGAAGGCGATCGCGGACACTTACGGCGTCGTGGATGGCGCGGAGCTGGCCATCTCCGCCGGGTGCGACGGGGTGCTCGTCTGCCATACCCTGGCGCTCCAGCACCAGGCGATCGACGGCATCGCGCGCGGCGCCAGGG
>JBJMQD010000135.1:0-4292 GCA_045802855.1 Myxococcales bacterium
GTGGTCTTTCCCGACGCGCTGGTGAAGTTCTTCCTCACCGCGTCCGACGAGGCGCGCGCGGGCCGCCGCCACGTGGAGCTCGCGGAAAAGGGTGTGGAGGTGCCGCTCGCGGAGGTCCTGGCCGACCAACGGCGGCGCGACAAGGACGACACGGAGCGCGCGATCGCACCCCTGCGCGCCGCGGCCGACGCCATCGTCGTGGACACCACCGGGCTGGACCTGGGCGAGGTCGTGGAGCGCTGCTTCCGCGAAGCCTCCGCGAGGCTTACGCATCTGATTTCCGGGCAGTCTTGACACTGTACGGGGCGCACAGTAGGGTCCGCCCCCGCTTTCCGCACTCGGTGTCCGTTCCCCCGTTTGCCATCACTCCCCGTGGCAAGCGGCGCTTCCGTTTTCAGGGGGCGAACTGAAAAGAATCGCAGGCAAACCTTTAAATGGCGAATCCGCACAGTGAAGTGATCGGCGGCGAGGAAGACTTCGCTGCAATGCTCGAAGAGTCCTTCAGGAAGAAGGGGAGCGCGAAGGGCGGCGAGCTGAAGGAGAACGAGATCGTCCGCGGCACCGTGGTCCAGGTCACCAAGGACTACGCAGTGGTGGACATCGGGTACAAGAGCGAGGGCCAGGTCCCCATCCAGGAGTTCGGCCTCCTCGAAGGCAAGCCGAACGTGAAGGCCGGGGACAAGGTCGACGTCCTGCTCGAGTCCCGCGAGAACGATACCGGCATGGTCGTCCTCTCCAAGGAGAAGGCCGACAAGATGCGGATCTGGGACGAGATCTCCGCGGCCTGCGAGCGCGACGAGCTCGTCGAGGGCACCATCGTCGGGCGCGTGAAGGGCGGCCTTTCCGTCGACATCGGCGTGAAAGCGTTCTTGCCGGGATCGCAAGTGGATCTGCGGCCGATCCGCAATCTCGACAAGCTCATCGGCGAGAAATACAAATTCAAGGTAATCAAGTTCAACAAAAAGCGCGGCAACATCGTCCTCAGCCGCCGCGTCCTCCTCGAGAAGGAGCGCGAGGAGCTGAAGAAGGACACGCTGCAGCGCCTCAAGGAAGGCGCTGTCCTCACCGGCATCGTCAAGAACCTCACCGACTACGGCGCCTTCATCGATCTCGGCGGTATCGACGGCCTCTTGCACATTACCGACATGAGCTGGGGCCGCGTCGGGCATCCGTCCGAGATGATCAACGTCGGGGACGAGCTGAAGGTCATCGTCCTCAAGTTCGATCCCGCGACGGAGCGCGTGTCGCTCGGCTTGAAGCAGATCCAGGAGGACCCCTGGGCCCACGCGGCCAACAAGTACCCGCCGGGTACCCGCGTGCAGGGCAAGGTGGTCTCGCTCACCGACTACGGCGCCTTCATCGAGATGGAGCCCGGAGTCGAGGGCCTCGTCCACATCAGCGAGATGAGCTGGACGAAGCGGGTGAAGCACCCGTCGAAGGTGATGGCCATCGGCGATCAGGTCGCCGCGGTCGTCCTCGACGTCGACGCCAAGGCGAAGCGCATCTCGCTCGGCATGAAGCAGATCGAGCCGAACCCGTGGACGCTCCTCGAGGAGCAGTACCCCATCGGGTCGGTCATCCGCGGCCAGGTCCGCAACGTCACCGACTTCGGCATCTTCGTCGGCGTGCAGGAAGGCATCGACGGCCTCGTGCACGTCTCCGACATCTCCTGGACCCAGCGCATCAAGCACCCCGGCGACCTCTTCAAGAAGGGCGACGAGGTCGAGGCGGTGGTGCTCAACATCGACGTCGAGAACGAGCGGTTCTCGCTCGGCATCAAGCAGCTCCATCCGGATCCATGGACGGAGCTCCCGAACAAGTACCCGATCGGCAGCCGCGTGAAGGGCAAGGTCACCAAGGTGGCCGACTTCGGCGCCTTCGTGGAGATCGAGCCTGGCATCGAGGGCCTCGTCCACGTCTCCGAGCTTCGCGACGAGCGGGTGGAGAACCCGCGCGACGTGGTGAAGGAGGGCGACGAGCTCGACGTGAAGGTCATCGACATGGACGCGCACGAGCGCAAGGTGGCGCTCTCGGTGAAGGCCGCCCTGCACGAGGGCGAGGACTACCGCGAGTACATGCGCTCGCAGCAGTCCAGCTCGCGGTCGTCCTTCGGCGACGTGTTCGGCGAGAAGCTCGGCCGCAAGGGGCGGGATCGCTAGCCGCGTCTTGATTCGGCGTGATTAAACGGAGGCCCCGGGTCGAGGAGACTCGGGGCCTCCGCGCTTCGGGGGCTCTACCGACCGTTTCCTCGCGGGCCGGCGATTCCTCGAACGGGCCTCGCCCCGGGGGGCGAGCCAGAGGTCCATACTTCGAGTCACGCGAAGGACCGCAAGAGGTGACACATGCCGATTCCCGAGCCTCTCCTCGATCTGGTGCTCGCTCCCCGGAGCGCGGCCCTTCCGGGCGGGCTTCACGTCCTCCGCGCGATGCCCCAGCGGCAGCGTCGCATCGTCGGTCCCTTCGTCTTCGTCGATCAGATGGGTCCATCTCCATGCGCACCGGACGGCGAGGTCACCGTGCTCCCGCACCCGCACATCGGGCTCTCGACGGTGACGTACCTGTTCGAAGGCGAGGGGCTCCACCGCGACAGCCTCGGCTCCGTGCAGCCTATCCGTCCCGCGGAAGTGAACTGGATGACGGCCGGCCGGGGCATCGTTCATTCGGAGCGGATGCGACCCGGGGCGTCGGGCCGGATCTTCGGAATGCAGCTCTGGGTCGCTCTCCCTCTGCGCTTCGAGGAGAGCCCCCCGACGTTCGAGCACTACGACGCGGGTTCCACCGCGACGTTCGAGGACCGCGGCGTCGCGGTGCGCGTCATCGCCGGGTCGCTACTCGGCGCAAGGTCCGCGGTGCGGACGCATTCTCCGCTCTTCTACGCCGACGCGAAGTGGAGCGCCGATGCGGTGCTTCAGGTCCCGCCCGAGTACGAGGAGCGCGCCGCGTTCGTGGTCGAGGGATCGGCGAGGATCGCGGACACGACCTTGCGACAGGGGGAAATTGCCTTCTTCCGGCGCGGAGCCGAAGTTCTGCTGCGTGCAGAGGAGCCGGCGAGGCTACTCCTGTTCGGCGGCGAGCCCCTCGACGGGCCGCGCTACATCTCGTGGAACTTCGTCTCCAGCTCCAAGGAACGCCTGCGAGCCGCCGCGAGCGACTGGCGCGACCAGCGCTTCGCCCGGATCCCGGGAGAGACCAGCTACATCCCGCTGCCCGAGGATGGCAGTTCTCCGGTCAATTATCCCTGATGCGGGCCGCGCTCCGAGCTTCGCCACAGGCCCCAGACGTATGCCGCGGCGAGGCTCGCGAGGCAGACGCAGCCGAGGACGACGTACCGGCGGACCAGCGCGCCGGTGGTCCATCCAAACAGCTCCGTGAGGATGCTGGGATCGGAGAGCCCTTTGCCCTCATTGTGGCCGAACGGGATGCGATCGTAGTCGGAGCGCGCTCCCCACCACTGCGCGAAGGCGTCCGCGAACGAGACTGCGCCGATGACGAGGAAGCCCCACCGCAGCAACCCGCGCCGGAGCGCGCTCGCGGCCGGCGCGTACATCGTTGCCATCAGGAGCGTGCCGAGGACCAGGCACCCTCCGTCGCCGGAAAAGACGATGAACTGGCGGGCCGCGGTGCTGGCGAGAAGCGTGCAGCCAAGTTGCAGGGCGAGCAGGCCGGCGGACGCCCCAGCGAGGGCGCGTCGCTCCACCTTCCAGGAGCGCAACACCGCGTAGGCGAGGGCTCCTGCGAGCAGCACCGCGAGAATTGGCGAACGTGCGTCCGCGACGGGCGTGAACCACGGCCCCGGGAACGCCGGGTACCCGCAGAGCCACGCCGCGATCGCGTGACCGATCTCGTGCACCCACATGCTCGCGAACGTCCGGACCAGGAATTGACCCGGACCGGTCCAGACGAGGAGCGCGGCGCCGGCTAGCGCGATGGGGATCGCAAGGATCCGCACGCGGACCTCGAGCGCCTCGTCGTCGGCCTCGCCGGACCAGGACGGCGCGTCGACGACCGCCGCGAGCGCGTGCGCCTCCGCCTTCGCGTAGATGACGCCGCACCTCGGGCAATCCAGCGCCTCCACGCGAGGCGCTGCACAGCGAGGGCATCCTGCGCTCGACATCGAGCCATTGTACCGGCGAAGGCGGGACAACCCTTCAGGCGAGGACGTGCGCGGATACGCGAAGATCACCCACCGCGGGCGTCATGGTGCCTGTCGATGAAACTCTACGTACGTCCCGATGACCCACTCGAACGGGCCCGCATCGGCTCGAGGACGGCCCGACGTTCGAGCGCTCTCG
>JBJMQD010000210.1:0-12185 GCA_045802855.1 Myxococcales bacterium
GCACCGGCGAGATCGCCGGCATCTTGAAGAAGCAGTAGCGCAATCTCGAGTACGATGTTCCCGACCGGCGTCGCGCGTGCGCTCGCGCGGCGCCGGGTCAGCGTGCCGGATTCTTCCGGCCGACGGCCCGGCGTGCCGCACGTAGCGCTTTGCGCGAGCGCTGCCGCGCGAGAAATCCTTCCGGTTGGGTTCTTTGCGGTTGCGGTGGTGCGGACGGCGCGCGTGGCGAGCGCGGCTTCGCTTTCTCCTGCGGCCGCCCCCAGGAGTTTCGCGTTTCGATGGACTTCGGCGCGAGCGGCCGCGCTCCCTCCACGGCGAACCAGAGGACCCGCCGGACCACGAGGGTCGCATAGGCTCCTGGCGGAAGCGTGAACGAGAGGTTGATCTTCAATCTCCCGCGGTTCAACTCGTCGGTGCGCGGATCGTGTACGCGCAGCTTTCCCGGGCGCACGAAGAGCGGGCGCTCCTCGTGCTTGAAGAACACCGGCGCGCCTTCGATGCGCAGATCCTCGAGACGAAGCCCCTGCGCCCGCAGGGCCGGCAGCGCGGCGTCTCGCACTGCCGCGTCGGCGATCTCCGAATCGGGAGCGAGGAGCGGAAACGTCTTGCTCCACAGCTCGTCTCGCAGCGCCCCGGGCAGCGCCCGCGGAAAGAGCAGGGCGCCGGCCTGGTAGCGCAGGCCGATCAACTCCGCGGCGGGCACCCGCGACAGGAGATAACGCCGTACGCCCTCGTTCCAGACGAAGCTCTGCAGCTCGAACACCGCCATCATCCGCAGCCGGCGGTCGACGTGCAGGAAGGCGCCCTGGAAGTCGCGCGGGTCCTCGCGCAGGCGGCGCAGGATCGGCGCGTATCGCTTGGCCGCGTCGTGCGGGGCGCGGAGCTGCCACTGCCCCCAGTGCTCGCGCCAGAACGCCTTCACCTTGGCGTCGTCGCTCCTGTCGAGCTCGCTCGGGGTGGCGATGAGCGCCTTCAGTGCCGATTCAAAGTCGCCGCGCAAGAGATGCTTCGCCAGGAATCCCTGGCCGTGCTTCACGAACCCGAACCGCTGCGAGTCGAAATAATTCACGACGCCGACCCGCTCGACCTCCCGCACGCTCTCCGGAACGCGCTCCGCCTCCTCGCGGGAGAGATCGCGGACCGTGACCTCGAAGCGGTTGGAAGTGATGTTCGCGCTGGAGAGCGGTTCGCGGGCGCGGCCCACGAGCTTCAAGCGCAGATCGCCGGTCTGCAAGACGTCGCGCCCGGCGAGCGCGCCGCCCTGGACTCCGACCAGTTGCTCGGTGCGCCCTTGCTTGTCCTTGAGGCCGCAGACGGAGAGGTCGCGGCGCCGGACGCCGAACTCCTTGCCGATCCGCTCCAGCGCTTGCAGCGTCGAGACCTTCTGCTTGTCCATCCGGTAGACGAAGACGGGGCCCTCCGGGTCCTCCTCGAACCGGAACCCCTCGCGCACGACGAAATCCTCTGGACGCTGCTTGATCTTCACCGGAAGGTCGTACCCCATCCGCACCCGGAAGATGAGCGGAATCGAACGCCGCGTACCTCGCGAAGTGGCGTTTCGCCAACGCGGGACGGGGACCCGCCGGCAGAAAACTTGCGTGCCCCCGGCGGGGTCGCAGACTCGGCCGCGCATGGTCGAACGGACGCCGAGCGGAGAGAGGTTTCACGAGAGGACCCGCGTGTACCAGCGGTGCCCGAACTGCGATCTGCGTGCCGACGTCAGCTTGCACGTGGCGGGCGCGCTGATCCGCTGCGCCCACTGCGGCGTCCGGTTCCAGGTGGCACGGCCGCATGCGCATGCTCCCGACGATCCCACCGCCTGGGAAGAGGTTGCGGCGGTGGGAAATCCGAATCCGCTCTCCGCCGCCAGGGGCTCGAACCCTGGATCTCCGCCGAATCAATTGAAGCCGATGCCTCGCATCGAGGGGTTCGTCCTGCACGAGCGCCTCGGGCAAGGCGGGATGGGCGAAGTGTTCCGCGCCACCCGCGACAGCGACGGACGCGAGCTGGCGGTGAAGATCCTCGGCGAGTCCCTCGCCGTGGTGCCGGATTACGTCCGCCGCTTCGATCGCGAAGCGGCTGCCATGGCGCAGCTCGATCATCCCGGCATCGTCCGGCTCCTCTCCCGGGGCAAGAGCGGCGAGCATTGGTTCATCGCCATGGAGTTCGTCCCCGGCCCCTCGCTGCGGACCCACGTGCGCGTTGCGCGGCCGAGCGCCCCCGGGCTTGCGCGGCTCCTCGCCCAGGTCGCGCACGCGCTCGCCTATGCGCACGCCCGCGGCGTCGTCCACCGCGACCTGAAGCCCGACAACGTCCTCGTGGTCGGCGAAGGGCGCGCGAAGGTCCTCGACTTCGGCCTCGCGGGGCTGCACTCGGACGGCGCCGAATCGCTCACCCAGAGCAACGTCGCGATGGGAACCGCCAACTACATGGCGCCCGAGCAGCGCAAGAACGCGCACCACGCGGATCACCGCGCGGACCTCTATTCCTTCGGGGTAATGATCTACGAGCTTCTCACCGGGGAATTGCCGGTCGGGAAGTTCCCTGCCGCGTCGAGAGTGGTTCCGGGGCTCGCCCGGGGATGGGACTCGCTCATCGAGCGGTGCCTCGAGCAGGATCCCGCGGCCCGCCCGCACAGCGCCCTGGAGCTTGCCCACGCGCTCGAAGCGCTGGCCGGCACCCCGCCTCTGGTCCTCGCCCCGCGCATGCGGCGGGGACGGCACTCGCGCATCTGGTCGCTCCTCGGCATCGGCGGAGGGCTGGCGGTCGCACTCGGGCTCGCCGGGCTGCGTGTCTACCAGGATCACACGGCGCCCAAGCTCCACGCGAGGATGCCACCGCCAACGGCGGCCCTTCGCGCGCACCGCCGCTGAGGGTCAACGGCCGGGACTTTTCGGGCGGTAGAAGATCACGATCGTAAGACAGTGGAACTCGTTGTCGCTCGACTGGATCACCGTGCGATCGACGATCTCCAGATCGCTGTTCGCTCGGACCCAGCGGGTCACCTGGTCGCCGAGCTCCTCCCGTTCCTTCGCCTTGGTCGCCGAGAAGACCTTCACGCCCGTGAACATCGCCCCCCCTGTCTACCCGGTGCGATGCTTCCAAAGCCGCAATGGCAAGTCAATCGGCGGGCCTTGCGGCCCTCGCCGCTCGCACACACGTTCCGTCGGAAGCAGGACCCGGCTCGGGGGCCATGGCCGGCCGAGGGGTCCCGCACGGAGGCTCGGATGGCGTCGGGTAGAGCGAGAGAGCTGGAGCTCGACCGGCAGAGCAAGAGGCGCAAGCGCGACCTCGCCATCCAGTTCATCCGTCGGATCCGCGGCATGGAGCGCGACCGCTTGCACGCCCTGATCCTCGAGGAAGCAGGTGAGGAGCTTGCCCAGTTCTTCCTCGCCTACGCAAGCGACCTCATCGACCGCGAGCCCCAGCGCGCGGCCGAGAACGCTTCCAGCCTGCTCCTCATCGGCTATCTCATCCGCGCCTTCGAGGCGGAGGGGAAGACCCCGGCGCTTCCTCTGCAGGACTCGTGGTTGCAGTAACCACGTGACAGCAGGGGGCGGTCCGACCGGGGACGCCAGCTGCCTCGTACCCCTTCCAGCCTCGCTGTTTTCGACCTAGTTTGGCGCATGGCTTTTTTCGAGCGGGGTGGGCCTCTCGCGTCCGCGCAGACGCGAGACGCGCTGAACCGGCTGATCGACGGTTTCCAGACCCTGGTGCGGGAACACCTTGCGCTCGCGAAGATCGAGCTCAAGGAAGACGTGAACCGGATGGCCCGCAGCCTGGTCTTGAGCGCGGCCGGAGTTCCGGCGCTCATCGCGGGATACATGCTCCTCAACATCGCGATTGCGCTCCTTCTCGCCACCGTCATGGCGAGCTGGGTGGCCTTCGGGATCGTCGCGCTCGTGAATCTCGGTGCAGGGTCGGCGCTGACGGTCGTGTTCGGAAAGAAGGCGAAGGAGATCCGCCTTTCGCTGAGCGAGACCGGGTCGGAGTTGCGCCGCGACCGCGAGATGTTGTCCGGCTTGCAACCGGTTGCTCCGGCCGAGCCGCCCTCGCCCACGGCCACACCTGCCGCTGCCGGCGAAACGCGTCCGGCTGCGCCCGCTCCTTCCTCGTCTCCTGCGCCGGGAGTGGCCGCGCCGTCCGACGGCGCCTCGATGCCTGCCAGTGGCTCGCCCGCGAGGCCCCTCGGCAAGGCGGGATCGACGCCCGGGCTCCAGCGCAGATCGCAGGATCCAATGCCGGGCCAGCCCGTGGCCGGCGCCACCTCCACGCCGAATGGCGAGCCGATGACGGCGACCCGCCGGGATCTCGCCCGCTGAACCGCGAACGCGACATGAGGACACCGATGCCGACGGAAACGCCAAAAGACCCAGCAGCGATCCGCGCCGGAATCGAGCGCGCCAGGCAGGAGATAGAGCAGTCGGTCGCCGACCTCCGCCAGGGAGTCGCCGATACCCTCGACTGGCGGTCGATGGTCCGCCGGCACCCCACGACGGCGCTCGGCGGCGCCTTCGCGATGGGATACTTGATTGCCCGTTGGACCACGAGGTGACCATGGCACTGCCAGGCGGAGACCCGATGGGAACGCAGCCGGGCGCCGAGGACGAGGATCTGGCGATGCTCGCCGAGGGGGTGGTCGCCGGCCGGGAGTGGATGCGCAGCGCGCTCCAGAAAGGGCTCGCCTGGGTCGAGGAGAACCCCGGAACCGCGCTCGTCTGCGCCGTCGCCGCCGGGTTCGTGGTGGGAAAGTTGCTCTTGCACCGGCAGCGCTCCCTCGAGGACGTCGTCGACTGAAACGACAGTTGCCGGTTTGCGGCGGCAACCGGCAGGATGCCGCGCGTGCCGGGGGAACTGCACCCCTTCCTGTCTCATTTCGCGGTTGCCCTGCTCGTCGTCGGCCCGGCCTGCGACGCGCTCGGAGTCGCGCTGCACCGCGAGTCGTTCCTCCATGCGGGCAGATGGAACACCCTGGTCGGGGTGGCGTTCGCGGCGCTCGCTCTCGCCTCGGGCCTGGCGGCGCGGGCGACGCTCGGCCCCCACGGCCCGGCCGGCGAGGCCCTCTTGAACTTGCACGGCGGCCTCGCCTGGGTCCTCGCGTGCGGGTGGGCTCCGGTCGCGATCTGGCGCGCCGTGGCACGCTCGCCGCTCCCGTCGCGGCTACGCACCGTCTACCTCGCGCTGGCGTTCACCGGCGCGATCGCCTGCGTCGGCGACGGCCTGCTCGGATCGGCGCTGGTCTACCGGCACGGGCTGGGGATCGCACCGGCAGGGCGTGCGGAGCCGCTGCCGAAGCCCGCGACCATCGACAAGCCCTGAGCTACCCGGCGCGGTCGTCGGGGTGCCGTGCCGTCACGACGGTGTGGATGCCGCCGCGTACGAAAAAGTCGCCGACGACTTCAGCCCGGCGCGGACGCAGCGCTTCGACCAGGTCGTCGAGGATGCGATTCGTCACCGCCTCGTGGAATGCGCCTTCGTCGCGGAAACTCCAGAGGTAGAGCTTGAGGCTCTTCAACTCGACGCAGAGCCGATCCGGAACGTACGTGATCCGGATCACGGCGAAGTCCGGCTGGCCCGTCATCGGGCAAACGCAAGTGAACTCCGGGCACTCGAACTGGATCTGGTAGTCCCTACCGGGGCTCGGATTCGGAAACGTCTCTAGCGCCTTCGTGGGGCGCGTAGACCTTCGCTCCGCCAGATCGACCGGCACCGCGGTCACCCGACTCACTTTGCGGCGAGCCACCGCTCGGTCCTACCACGGATTCGCTTCGTCGCACGCCGTCAGCTGCTTGTTAAACTGTGGACTAGACAAGGGTTTCCGCTTGTTGGTCCGAAGGACACGTTGCGCGCGGAACGGAGGTGCAGTAGGAGATGCGCTCCATGAGAAAGGCCGACCCGAGCAGTAGTCGCCGTACCCTGCGCCGCAGGACCCCGACGCCTTTTCCGGCCTCGCCCGCGCCCGCGTCCGACCTCGATCGCCGCGGCCGTAAGGCAGGCGAGCGGTCCACCGAGAGCCGGCTCGACTCGGACTTCGGCATCTGCCTCTGCGTGGTGCCGGCGCTCCGCCGCCGCTCCGACGCTTAGCGCTCGAGCCGCCTGGCGGCGGTACTCCCGGGTTCCGGGCTGTCTTGTCGCAAGGGCGACAGATGCACAGCCTCGGGACATGGCTACCCGTACCGTTTCTTCTCCCGCCCCCTTTTCTCGCATCGTCGAGTCGCGAGCCACGAGCTCCTGGCGGGCCGCGATCCCGGCAGCCGTCATCGTCATCGTCGCCATCGCCGCCGCCGCGTACTTCGCGGCCAAGGCCTCGGAGCAATCGCAGCTCCTCGCCGGCACGCGTGCCGAGATGACGCAGAACACCCAGACGATCTCGCAGCTCCAGTCGCATACGGCGACGCTCGAGGGCGAGGTGAATCGCCTCCGCACCGCGGGCCGCACGACGGTAATCCTGAAGGCGGCGGCGCCGAAGGCATCGCGCAAGGGAGCAGCGGAAGCTTCTTCCGCCTGGGCGGCGGCGACGTGGGGCGAGGTTGCCGACGGGAAGACCTGGGTCCGGATCGACGCCTACGGGCTTGCGCAAGCTCCGCAAGGGAAGACCTACGGGGTGTGGTTCGAGTCGGCTGACGGCAGCGTGGTGCCAGTCGCCAAGCTCGACCCCGCGGCGGACGGGAGCGCTTTCGCCGAGGGCAAGGACCTTCCGGGTATCGACAAGGGCAAGCGCCTCTTCGCGTCGCTTGACGACGAAGATGCGAAGAAGCCCGGGACAGAGGTCTTCCAGGCAGACCTGCCCAAGTTGAAGCCTCTCGCGTCGGCATCGACGGGCGCGGCGAGTGAGGGGGGCGCTTCGGCTGCCCCTGCGCAGGGCGCCGCCGCGGCGCAGCCCTCGACGCCCGCGAAGCAGTAGCGCCTGCCCGGCAGGCTGGGACGCATGGTAAGACGGAGGGCATGCAGCGGATCGCCTGCCTGCTCGCCCTCCTGGCCATCGCATGCACGAAGACGCACGATCCGCTTGCCGAACAGCGCGCCGAGTGCCGTGCGCTCGAAGAGAAGCACGAGTTGCGCCCCGGGCTCGCGGTCGAGGAATGTGCCCGCAAGTTGAAGGAAACAGCCGATCTGAGTGACCCGTCCCGCAGGGCGGCCGACCTCGTCGATCGCATCGTGCACCTCGCCACGCACGGCGGTGCCACCGACAAGGCGGAGTTACGGGATGCGCAGGATTCGCTGGAGAGAATCGGGCGGCCCGCGGTTGCCCCGACGCTCTTGCGATTGAAGGCGAACGCGACCGGGGAAGCCCGCCTCGCCTTGGCTCGCGTCCTCGTCGGCGTCTGCGGCGCGGATTGCGCGGACCGGAAGTTCGATTGCATCGTGCCTGCGCTCCTGGAAGGGACGGGCGACGACCTTCCGTCCGAGGCACGGCGGCAGGCCGAGGTCGGACTCACGCGTTGCACCGGCGAGCAGTTCGGCGACGATCCCGCGGCCTGGCGCAAGTGGTGGTCGGATCGGTCGGCGCAGGCTTCCCGTTAGGTCGTAATCGCGAGTTTTCGCGAGGTTCTGCAGGGTGGAAGCCGCCCCCGGCCGCTCCTTGACCCTAACCAGGGCTCCTCCGTACCCTGTAGGCCCACTTCGGACAGATCTCCGGGATCAACGCGATGGCCGTCGAAACGAGCAGTCCGAAGACCGAGATGATCGATCCCGCCCTTCTCGAAGGCGTGAGCGCGAACTTCATCGTGAAGGCGCCTTCCGGCCTCGAGAAGGCCTACCCGATGCGGCAGATGACCCTGACCATCGGGCGGTCGGATCAGTGCGACATCTCGGTCAAGGACTCGTCGATGTCCGGCCGCCACGCGGAGATCAAGAAGAGCGACGGCGACATCACCATCCGCGATCTCGGTAGCGCCAACGGCATCTACCTGAACGGCGAGCGGATCGAGGAAGCCGAGCTCTACGACGGCGACGTCCTGCGTCTTGGCCAGACGTCGATCCGGATCGACGTCGTTGGCGGTCGCGCGAGGGCGGGAGGTGGCCTCCCTCTGCGGACGGTGGCGCTGGCGGTCGCCGGAATCCTCGTCTTCGCGGCAATCGGCGTGGGGGTGGGAATCGCCGTACGCAAGAAGCAGCAACACCGCCGCGACCTGCGGACGGTCGCCGCGTTCGTCGCCGCCGCCCGGGACGGCCAGCGCGCGAAACCTTGCGCCGCCATCGTCGACAAGGTGCAGGACGTCGCCAAGGAGCTGAACGCGCTCGGCAAGCTGACCTGCGCGGAGCCGCTGCACGGAGACGAGGCCAGGCGCACGGTCGTGGGTTACCGCGACCTTTCGCGGACCTATCAGCTCATCGCCACCGCGGTCAGCCAGTTCGCCGGGCAGCAGGCCACGTCCACGCAGGCGCTGACCGGTGCGGCGGAGCAGCTCGTCGATCTCGATCTGAAGCTCCGCGTCGCAGAGGCGCAGGAGCTCATCGACCAGCGCTCGCAGGTGGCGGTCGCCTTCAGCAGCGATTGGAAGAAGCTGTCGGCGGCGGCAAACACCTACGCCTCCGACGTGGAGCAGGCGTTCGTGTTCGGCAACAAGGCGAGTTGCCCCGCGGTCGATCGCGGCGTGCAGGCCAGATCGCCGAGCGACGTCCTCATCTCGTGCAACAAGGGGTTCGACCGGGCGAAGAACGCGGTCGAGGACAGCCTGAAGGAGCTGGAAGAGCTCTCCGGCGGCGAAGTCCCGGAGTAGGCAGCACCCGCACGGCGGTTTGCGTTATGACAGCGGCGTGGGTGCGCTGATCGCGGTCGCCGCAGTGGTCTCCGCGTTTGCGGTGACCGCGCTCGTCCGGGCCCGGCGCATCCGCGCCCGGCATCGGGCGGCCTTCGGGGGACCGACGCAGCGCTTCGACGCTACCGCCGAGCATCTGATCGACGCTCCGCGCGCCCTCTACCATGGGACCCGCTTCGCGGACGGGACCCCGATCCTTTCGCCCCGGTGGAACGCCGCCTGCGTGGGAGACCTCTGGTGCACCGCGGACGGCGTCTTCCTGCGCCGGGAGGACGGAGGTGAGCCCCTGGCGCTTCCGCTCGCTGCGATCGAGGACGCCTCCCTCATCCGGGCCCACGCCCCGATCGCCGGCAAGGACCTTCCCATGCTGCGCCTGCGCTGGCGGCGGGGCGGCGAATCCCTCGCGACCGACATCTCGCTCCCCGGCGGCATGGCGAGCCTGGAGAAGCTCCGGCGCGAGATCCATCTGCGGCAGGGGAAAGACGGTGTCGCGGCGGCTCTGGCGCCGTTCTTCGACCGCGCCGGCGAGCTTGCGAAGTGAGCGCGCGGATCGTGGTGCTCGGTAGCGCCGACGCGTTCTCCAGCGCGGGAAGGGGAAACACGGCTTTCCTGGTCGAGGACGGCGCGCCTCCGTGCACCGTCGATTTCGGCCCGACGGCGCTCCTCGCACTGAAGCGGCTCGGGCGCGATCCGGCGGAGATCGCGGCCGTGCACCTCACCCACCTGCACGGCGACCATGTCGGCGGCATTCCCATGCTTTTCGTCGACGCGGCCTTCCGGGCGCACCGCACGGCGCCCCTGGAAATCACCGGACCGCCGGGAACCGCGGAGCGGGTGCAGACGCTCTGGAAGGCGTTCTACGCGGACGCGGCCAAAGACGACTTTGCCTTCGAGCTTCGCATCCGCGAGCTCCGTCCCGGAGAAACGGTCCGGATCTGCGACCGCGACGTATCCGCCTTCCGCGCCCAGCACCACCGGGGGGATCGAATCGCGCTCATGCTGTCGCTGCGCGGGCCCGCCGGGACGCTGGCGTTCACGGGGGACACCGGTCCGTGCGATGCGCTGCGCGATCTCGCGCGAGGCGCTTCCCTCCTGTGCGCCGAATGCACCGATCTCGAGGTCCAGGGAACCGCGACGCGCCGGCACCTGGCCTGGACCGAGCTGCGCGACCTGCTCCCGGCTCTCGGGGTGCGGCGGGCGATCCTCGGACATATCGGCGAGGCCGTACGTGCCCGGGCAGCCGCCATCGAGGAGGAAGCGAGCCGGATGGGCATCGATCTGCGGGTCGCCGACGACCTTTCAGAAGTCGCGCTCGACCCTGGACACCTGCGGACCGCTCCGCTATGAGCGGCCCCGGCACATGGATCGCATCGAGCAGTTGCGGAACTTCGTCGCCGCCTCGCCGGACGACCCTTTTCCGCGCTACGCATTGGCCCTCGAGCTGAAGGGAAAGGGCGATCCGGCGCAGGCCGCGGCGGAGCTCGAGGACCTTCTCGCTCGCCGACCGGACTACCTCGCGGCCTATCTCCAGCTCGGCATGCTGCACGCCGCCGCTGGCAAGACCCCCGAGGCCCGTTCGGTTCTGGTCAAAGGCCAGGACGTCGCCCGCAAGCAGGGCAATTCGCATACCCTCTCGGAGCTCACCACGGCCCTCGAGGGCCTTCCTTGAACAGCGGTTTGCAGGAGATCCCGACATGATCAACCAACGGTTGCTCGGCCTTGCCGCGGTGGCGCTCGCCTTCGCGTGCGCCGGTATCAAGCAGGGCCGTCCCACCGGCATCCGCGACCTGCCGCAGGAGGACGTGAAGCAGTGCTACAAAGCGTCGGTCAGCGTCGGTGTTCCCAATCTGCAAGGATCCTTCGAGATCGATCAGTACGTCGACGACAAGGGCGACGCGGCCGCGGCGTGGATCCATAGCGACAACGGGGTGAACAGCGCGACGATGTTCCGGTGCCTCACGGATCTCGCTGTCGCCTCCAAGGTTCCCACCCAGGGCGTGGACTACGTCCTGCCGAGCACCATCACCTGCGTGGGCGTCGGCGTGAGCGAGGGCAAGGAGCGCACGAGCGGGTGCACCAGATCGGCCGGCGCGGCGGAAAAGCGGCCGCCCAGGGACGACAAGCTCGCCCGCGACACGCTCAAGTTCGCCGACTGGGCGACGCCGACGGATCGCGGCTGGGCGCACTACTACCTCGGCGACTACGCGCAGGCGCTCCCACAGTTCGAGGCCGCGACCAAAGCCGACCCGAAGGACGAGCGCGCGCTACGTGGCCTTGCCCAGACCCTCGCCGATTCCAAGGGCGACCTGAACCGCGCGAAGGAGGCCGCGCAGAAGTCGATCGACCTCAAGCCGGAGAGCGAAGCGACCCACGAGGCGATGATCCACGTCTGCCTCGCGATGAAGGACGACAAGTGCGCGTTCGACGAGTTCAACCTGGCGAAGGCCAAGCCCGACCTCGACCTTCGGCGCCGGGAGATCGGCGCCGTCCAGGACCGGGTGAAGGAGGCCGCGGACCGGCTCCAGTCCGGCGTGGAAGCAGAGGAGCAGAAGGAGCGGACCGCCCAGACGGAGGCCGCCGCCGCGGCGGCGAAGGCCGATCCCACCGGATGCCGCAAGCTCGAGAGCGGAAGCGACGCGCAGCTCCTTTGCCTCATCAAACGCTGCTTCGAGAAGGGCGCGCGCGAGTACGCAAAGGAGCTGAAGCCGCTCACCGGGCAGGACTACGCCGCGGGCGACTGGAAGGTCACGGGCCATACCGGCACCAAGGCAAAGGTCACTGTGCCCATCCGGGTGGCGGCGGCGCAAAAAACGGGCAAGGGCAAGAAAGCCGCTGCCGAAGACGAAGGACCCCAGGCGCACGACGCCACCTGGGACGTCAGCGTGGGAGAGAACATCACCATGCAGGCGGCGAACTTCGACGCGGCGAACATCGCGAAGAGCCACGATTCGTGCAAGAAATGAGGGGAACCGCACCCCGGAGGCGTGCCATGGAGACCTTCCGCAAGGCGCTCTTCGTGCTGCTGCTCGCGGGCGGGGCCGCGCTCGCCGATCGGCCACCGCTCCAATCCGATCTCGACCATTGCACCCTCGCGACCCAGAGCGGCGGGCGGGGCGCAAATCTACAGGGAACGGTCCGGCTGCAGATGCTCATCCGGCCAGACGGCCGGCCCTACGCGGCGTTCGTCTGGTCGGAGCGCGGGATCAACGATCGTCAGCTCGAGAGATGCCTCTCGAATGTCCCGATGCTGTGGACGCTCGCTCCTTCCGCGCTCGACTACGCCTGGCCATATCCCGTCCAGTTCGTTCCTGGCGGTGAGCAGATCGTCGGGTCCGGAACGGGCTCTACCACCCAGCAGAGTCTGCCTTCCGCCTTCATGCCACGGCTGGAAGAGCCTCCCGGGTGGGAGCCGCTCAACGTCGC
>JBJMQD010000216.1:0-5050 GCA_045802855.1 Myxococcales bacterium
CGCGTCTTGCGCGAGCGGCCCTGGGCAGGCTCGAGCACCGCCAGCGCCTTGCGGAAGACGCTTCCAGCCTCTTCCCGCTTGCCGGAGGCGAGCAGGGCCTCGCCGAGGTGCTCGAGGATGACGGGGTCGCCGGGAGAGAGGTTCTGTGCCCGCCGTAGCTCGACGACGGCGGCGGAGATCTTCCCCTGCCGTAAAAGGCAGGTCCCGTAGGAGTCGGCGACGGCGCCGTCGTCGGGTCGCTGCTCGACGGCGTCGGAGAGGAGCATCTCCGCCTCGGCGAGGGAGGCGCCCTTCTCGACCAGCGAATAGCCGACGTAGTTGAGCGCTCCCGGGTGGTGGGGCGAGACGGCGAGGAGCTTGCGCATCGTGGCGAGCGCGGCCTGCTGCTTTCCGGACCTGTCCTGCGCCGTCGCGAGCGCGAAGAGGACCCCTTCGCTGCGCGGATGGGCCCGGGCGGCATTGCCGAGAAGCGACACGGCTTCCGCAAGATGGCCCTCCCGCTCGAGGGCCTCGATGAGGCCGAGACCCACGGACTCGTCCTTTGGCCGCTCCGCGAAGAGCACCCGCATCCGTTTCGCACCCTCGCCGATCTCTCCCCCGCGCGAACGACACAAGGCGGCCTGCGTCCGCGCGTCAATGGCGAGGGAAGCAGCGTCTCCGGCGAGGAACGAGGGCCCGCGCTGCGCGGCTCGATCGGCGTCTGCCCGGGAGTCGGTATCCGGAACGAGCGCCCGATGGAGCGACTCGAACAGCTGCGCCGCCTCGCGGTGCATTCCGCGCGAGTCGACCGCGAGAGCCCGGTAGAACGTCAGCTCGGGGTGGTCCGGGAACAGCCGCAATCCCGCCTCGAACGCCGCCTCGGCGGCCTGCGCGCGGTTCGCTCCGAGGAGCGGCAACGCGGCGCGGACGTGGGCGGCGGCGAGCTCGCGCCGGTCGCCGTCGCGTTCCGGGCCTTCCCCGTCCAGCTCGGCGGCGAGCTGCACGAGCTTGCGCAGATGGGCCTCGGCGACATCGGGCTGGCCTTCCTGCAGCGAGACCCGGGAGAGCGATGCGAGCACCGGAGGGGACTCGGGTCGGCGCGCGACGAGGCGCAGATAGAGCGTCCGCGCCTCGGCGAAACGGCGTCTCCCTTCCAGGTAGGAGGCGCGGGCAGCGAGGCCGTCTCCGCTGCCCGGATCGGCCTGCTCGGCCCGCAGGAAGGCGTCGTCGGCTTCCGTGTCGGCGCGCCGCTGCGCGTAGGCGGTCCCCAGCTCCACCCACCCCGCGCTCGCGTGCTCGCGCAGCCGGGACCCGGTCACCGCCTCCTCGCCCGTCACGTCGGCGTCCGCGGCTTCAGAATCCTGGAGGTGCTCTTTCGCGGCCTTGTCGAGGCTCTCCGCGGCCGCCCGGGCGCGCGGAAGGTCGTTCGCGGAAATCTCGAGGTGGATGAGCTCCCGGTAGGCCTCGCCGTCGTCGGGCTCCCCGGCGATGGCGGCCCTGAGATGGGTGCGCGCCTCGTCGAGCCGCTCCTCGTTGACTGCGATACGGGCGAGGAGCAGATGCGCGGGGGCGTGGTGCGGCGAGCGCTTGAGCGCGGTCTGCGCCTCCTCTCGCGCCTCGGACGTGCGCCCGAGCCGGGCCAGCTCCTGGGCGTAGAGCGTGCGCAGATGGGCGGAGTCGGGATCGAAGAGCAGCGCCTCGCGCAATTCCGAGGCGGCGGTGCCGTGGTCGTCGCGGTCGCGGGCGAGGAGCGCGGCGAGGTAGTGCCGGTAGGCGCGCGGGCTCACCCACGGCTGCGGCTCGACACCGGCTTCCGGCGCGGGAGCTACGTCGAGGTCAGGGATCGTGCGGGGTGCGGGAGCTGGCTCGGCCGGTGCGGCGTGAGCGCACGCTGCGCCCATGGCGAGCGCGAGCAGCCCCGCTACCTCAGAGCAGCGCCGGGTTGTTCGAGACGTGCTCCTAGTTCCTCCCAGAGCTCAGCTCGGCGAGCTGGGCACGCCCCGCGTCGCGCGAGAGCTTGAAAACCATCTGCCCGTTCTCGTCGAAATCGAGGTCGAAGAGGCCGCGCCCGGTGAGCATTCGCATCCGCTCCTGCGCCTCGTCGCCCGGAAGCCCGCTCGCCTTGGCGATCTGGTCGATGCGCACCTCTCCGCTGTTCTTGCGCGCGAGAGCGGTGGCGAGCTCCTCGAAGCCGCGGCGGTCGCTCTCCTCCTCGACCTTGGCGCGGCGGCGGCCGGCGATGAAGGTGAAGACGCCGACGGCCGTGAACGCGAGGCCGACCACGAGCCCGCTCAGGTCCACGAACCCCTGTCCCTTGTCCTTCAAGAACGCGCCGGCCATGAAGAGCGCGAACAGGGCGCCGAGGAACGCGACGAAGGCGCCGCCGACGGTCAGGATCCCGCTCGTCCGCATGGCCGCCCCCTACTGGAACGACACCTTCGGCGCGGCGTGAGAGGAGGCGTCCGCCTTGAAGTACTCCTTCTGGGATGGGAACCCGCCGATCTTGGCCCACCAGGCGCCGGGGATCCCCTTCACGTCGGCGTTGTAGCGCTGTACCGCTTCGTTGTAGCGGTTGCGGGCGACGGCGAGCCGGTTCTCGGTCCCCGCGAGCTCGTCCATCAGCCGCGCGAAGTTCGAGTCGGCCTTGAGCTGCGGATAGGCCTCGCTCACCACGAGAAGGCGCGAGATGGCGGAGTCGAGCTGGTTCGACGCGTTGATCTTGTCCGCTCGCGAGCCGGCGCTCATCATCTGCGCGCGCGCGTTGGCGATGTCGTCGAACACGCCCTTCTCGTGCCGGGCGTAGGCCTTCACGGTCTCGACGAGGTTCGGGACGAGGTCGGCGCGGCGCTGCAGCTGGCTCTCCACCTGGCCCCAGGCTGCCTCGACCTGCTGTTCCTCGTTGACGATCCGGTTGTAGCCGCAGCCCGTGAGGGAGAGCCCGACGAGCACTGCAGCCATGCGGATCCAGGAAGGAAATCGTCGCATCTGACACCCCTTGATGGGTCTCGCGCGCCCCCGAACATAACATGCCGATCCGCGACGCGCCGCGCGATCGGCTCACTGGAACCGGCTCGACCCCGAGAGCAGATAGTCGCCTACCAGCGTCTTCGCCGCCCGGGCCGCCTCTTCCAGCCCGCGGCCGAGGGCGATGGCGGCGGCGAGCGCGCTCGAGAGCCGGCAACCGGTTCCCCGCGCCTCCCGGCGGAGCCTTGGCGCCGCGAGGCGCATGCAACGATCTCCCTCGCAAAGGACGTCGACGGCTTCCGGCCCCTCCGCATGGCCGCCCTTGACGAGCGCGGCCTTCGCGCCGCGGCGGACGAGGTCGCGAGCCGCCGACTCGAGCGCCTCCTCGGTACGCGGTGGATCGGCGAGCGAGAGCAGCACTTGCGCCTCGAGCGCGTTGGGCGTCGCAAGCGCACCCGCAAACAGCTCCGAATACGCCTCCCGCGCCACGGACGCGCCCCCCTGGAAGAGGGCGCCGCCGCTCGAGGCGACGAGCACGGGATCGACGACCGCGGGCAGCTTCGCCTCCGCGAGAAAGCCCGCGAGCGCGTGGGCCATCGCCGGCGTGCCGACCATCCCCACCTTGATGGCGCGGACCAGCTCCTCGTCGAGGAGGGCGCGGGCGGTCTGCAGCGCGAGCTGCGGCGAGAGCGGCTGGAAACCGTGCATCCGGCGCAACGTCTGCGCGGTGAGAGCGGTCGGGACGCCCAGAGGCCGTGCGCCGATCCTGCGAATCGCCTCCACGTCCGCGAACAGGCCCGCCCCTCCGCTCGGGTCCAGCCCGGCGAAGACGAGGACGCAGGGAATCCCGGATTCGCCGGTCATGTCCGCGCCGCCTCGACGAGGGCGCGGTATAGCGCGAGGTGCTCCGCGCCCGGCAAAAGCTCCGGATGCCACTCGACGCCGATGGCGAAACCGTCGGCGAGCTCGATGGCCTCGACCACCCCGTCCGGCGCGACAGCCGAGACGCGCGCCCGCCCCGGATCCCGCACGGCCTGGTGGTGGGTGGAATTCACCTCGAGGCGCTCGACGCCGACGATCCTGCCAAGGTGGGTTCCGGGCTCGACACGGGCGGCGTGACCCGGGGTGCGCGGATCCGTCTTCTGCTCGTGATCCAGAGCGGACGGGATCTCGTCGCGGATGTCCTGGTACAGAGTTCCGCCCAGCTCGACGGCCATCAGCTGCATGCCGCCGCAAACGCCCAGGACCGGCTTGCGCGACTCGAGCGCGTAGCGCAGGACGCGCCGCTCGTATTGCGTCCTGTGCGGCTTCATCTCGCCGAGGAGCCGGTGGGCGGCCGCTCCATACGCCTCGGGCGGGATGTCGAAAGCGCCTCCCGTCACCACCAGCGCATCGCAGAGGGCGACTGCCTCGCGGGCGGCGGCGTCGTCGTCGCTGTACGGCAGCACGATGGGAAGTCCGCCGGCCGCGAGCACCGCCTCCGCGTACGCCTCCTTCAGCTCGTACCGCGGCATCGACGGCCGGCCCGGCCGCTCCGCCGTCTTGCCTTGGTCCGGTGTCAGGCCGACGACCGGTCTAGCGCGCATGTCCGTCTCCTACGAAGGCTCTGGCCATCTCGCGGGTCCTCGTGGCGGGGTCGGGCGCCGCGCAAAGCTCCGCGATCGCGGCGGCACACCGCGCGCCGGCGCGGGCCACGTCCGCTACGGTCGCGACGGTGATGCCCCCGATGGCGACGACCGGCAGCGGGCTCGCCCGCTCGACTGCCCGACGCAGGCCGGCGATCCCGTGCGGCGGAGGAAGCGAGGATTTGCCCTTCGAGCGGGTGGCGAAGACGGGACCGAATCCGACGTAATCGGCGCCGGCAGCCTTGGCGAGGTCGATCTCCGCGTCCGAGTGGGTGGAGATTCCGACGATCGCGTCGGGGCCCAGGATCTCGCGGGCAGCGGCGGCGGGAAGATCGTCCTGCCCGAGGTGCACGCCGTCCGCGTTCGCGCAGCGGGCGACGTCGGGCCGGTCGTTGACGAGCAGGAGCGCCCCGCGGACGCGGCAGAGGGCGACCGACTCCACCGCTACGCGGAACAGATCGCCCGCGGGAGCGTCCTTCAGC
>JBJMQD010000294.1:0-2621 GCA_045802855.1 Myxococcales bacterium
AAACCCCCTCTTGATCGACAGTCATCAATGCAAATGCACGTGCATGTATATCGCCCCCCACGCGCGCTGCTCGCCTTCGACTCCCCCCGGCACCCGTCGTCAATGTATGTTCGTCTGCCACTGCAAGTGGCATGCGGAGGCGAGGCGGCGCAACGCCGGATTAGAAAATTCTTATCGATCCATATTTTTGAGTTTGTACAGTGCCGCGCATGAACAATGGACAGCGCAAAATTTGCGAATGCGTCGGGTTGTTGCGAAAACCGCGTCTTCGCCGCGGCAAACGGCCGCGCGCTGGGAACCCGCGCCGTGATGCGATGCGTCACGAGCGGACGTCAAGGATCAAACCGTTCCGACGAAAGTCTTTGGACGTCAAACGATCTTGCGGCATGCTGGTGGCGTGCCGCCCACGCTGCGCTACTCGGTGCCGGTGCTTCTCGCCCTCGCCCTCGTCACCGCGGTGGGATACGGGCTCGTCAGCGCCACCAGCCGCAGCTGGTTCGAGTACGACATCAAGCTGCGCGCCGGGCTCGCGGTGCGCGGCGCACGGCAGGGGCTCGTCGACCACTGGACGAAGAACGACCGGCGGGCCGTGCAGAGGCTCCTCGGCGAGATCACCCGCGATGAGCGCATCCTTTCCGCCGCCGCCTGCAATCCGGCCGGCGAGGCCTTCGCGCGCACCGACGACTTCCCCAAGGATCTCTCCTGCCGCCGCTTCACCGCCGCGGCGCTCTCTGGCACTGCGCCGCACGAATGGAGCGAGCCCGCCCAGATCGACGGCGTGAGCGTCTACCTGAGCGCGATCCCGGTCCTCTCCGGCGGCGATGCCATCGGAGTCGTGGGTCTCATCCATGACATGTCGTACGTGGATCGCCGCGACGCCCTCACGCGCCGCGCCGCGCTCGGCTTCTTCCTGGTAGTCGGGGCGCTCGGCGTGCTCGCCTCGACCGCCACGGCTCGCGCTTCGTGGCGCAAGTTCCGCGAGGAGATGCACGCCCTGCTCCACGGCGGCAAGCACCGCCCCGAGTTCCAGCCCCTCCTGCAGGACGTCCGCGAGCTGGCCGAGCAGCTCGCCGGCGAGGAGCGGGCGGCGGGCGGCGGGCATCTCTGGACGGCGGAGCGGCTACGCGAGGTGCTCCACAGCCACCTGCGCGGCGAGAAGGTGGTCATCGTCGCGAACCGCGAACCGTACATCCACGACCGCGATCCCAACGGGCAGGTCCGGGTGCTCCATCCGGCGAGCGGTCTCGTCACCGCGCTCGAGCCGGTGATGCGCGCCTGCTCCGGCGTCTGGATCGCCCACGGCAGCGGCAACGCCGACCGCGAGTCCGCCGACGCCAAGGGCCGGGTGCGGGTCCCGCCCGGAGAGGAGTCGTACACCATCCGCCGCATCTGGCTCGGGCCCGAGGAGGAGCGCGGCTACTATTACGGATTCTCGAACGAAGGCCTGTGGCCGCTCTGCCATGTCGCCCATGCACGACCGAGCTTCCGCCGGGAGGACTTCGCGCACTACCAGCGGGTGAACCAGCGATTCGCCGAGGCGGTCTGCGACGAGGTGGACCGCGAGGACGCCATCGTCCTCGTCCAGGACTATCACTTCGCGCTCGCCCCGAAGCTCATCCGCGCACGCCTGCCGCGCGCGACGATCCTCAGCTTCTGGCACATCCCCTGGCCCAACGCCGAGCGATTCGGGATCTGTCCTTTCCGCGAGGAGATCCTCGAGGGCCTCCTCGGCAGCAGCATCGTCGGGTTCCACGTCCAGGGCCATTGCAACAACTTCCTCGAGTCCGTCGATCGGTATCTCGAGGCGCGCGTCGATCGCGAGCGGATCGCCATCGTCCACGGGGGCGAGACGTCGCTCATCCGGCCGTACCCGATCTCCATCGAATGGCCGAACCGCTGGTCGGAAACCGCGCCGCCCGTTGCGGAGTGCAGGAGCGAGGTGCTCGCGGAGCTGGGGCTGCCCCCGGACACGCTCCTCGGAGTCGGCGTCGACCGTCTCGACTACACCAAGGGGATCGAGGAGCGGCTTCTCGCCGTCGAGAGGCTTCTCGAGCGCTTTCCCGCATTCCGCGGGCGCTTCCGTTTCGTGCAGCTTGCGGCGCCCAGCCGGACCGCCATCGAGCGTTACCGGCAGCTCAACCAGAACGTCGAGGAGCTTGCGGCGCGCATCAACGCGAAGTTCGCCAAGGGGGCCTACCGGCCGGTGATCCTGCAGCGCCAGCACCACGAGCCGCCCCGGGTCTTCCGTTACCTGCGGGCCGCCGACGTCGTCTACGTGAGCAGCCTGCACGACGGAATGAACCTCGTCGCGAAGGAGTTCATCGCCGCCCGCGACGACGAGCGCGGAGTCCTCGTCTTGAGCCAGTTCACCGGCGCCGCCCGCGAGCTGACCGAGGCGCTCATCGTGAATCCGTACGACGTGGAGGAGGCAAGCTCCGCGCTCGCGGCGGCGCTGTCGATGCCGCCCGAGGAGCAGGCCGAGCGGATGCGCGCGCTCCGGAGCCTCGTCTCTGAATTCAACGTGTACCGCTGGGCGGGCCGGATGCTCGCGGACGCCTCGCGGTTACGCAAGAGAGACCGGCTCAACCAACGGCTCACTTCCGCAACGCCCGGATTGGGGG
>JBJMQD010000389.1:0-50084 GCA_045802855.1 Myxococcales bacterium
TACAGGGTCGCGAAGGGCTCCTGGGAAGGTTCACGGCCGCCGACATCGTCGTCGGGGGCACTGTGCTCTGGGCGCTCAGTCTGAGGCTGCTCGAGGAGCATCCGGCCCTGGTCGACTACGCCAATCGCCTCAAGGACCGCCCGGCGTTCCAGCGCTCTCGCAAGGACTGATTTGGGAAAGACGCGAGGGCGGCGAGCGATCCTGGCGAACCGCCACGCCTGCCCTCACGGCCGCTAGCCCCCCCGCCGCGGCACATGCATATTTCCACCGGCAAAGCAGCCCGGCAAGGGGCGGTCAGACGGATGTTGGCGAGCGGCCACCGGGCCCTACCGGAGCCGGACTCGCCGAGGCCGGGAGCGTCTTTGCCGGGGCGGTCCGGGACCGGAAGCGCAGCGAGATGACGAATCCGAGCACTCCGCCGATGACGAACGCGATCACCTGCGTTTGCACGAGCCGGTGAATCCCCCAGCGCACCGCGTCGTCGCCCTTCATCATGACGACGCCCCCCTCGGGCGGGGTGAAATACCAACCGAGGACGGACGGAGCGATGAGCGTCGCCAGCACCGCGAAGACGACGCCGAGACCGAGGATCCAGACCAGAGTGCGCAGCATGCCTCGAACGTAGAGTACGAGACATCAGGGGTCAACCGAGGACGCGCTTCCCGCGGTTGACTTCCCTGGTATCGGCCAATATGGTGCGCCGCTTTCCGTGGAACCCATTACCCTCAACGTCGACGAGATCGAGGAATCGGGCGACCTCTTCGAAGCCGACCTGTCCCGGGCGTTCATCGACGGCGCGCTTCGAGGCGACCCGCCGACGGAATTCTACGCGGGCGGCGCGAGCCACCTGCGCGCGAAGGTGACGAAGCTCGGCCGCAAGGTTCTCTTCCAGACCCGGTTCACCGTTCCGCTCGAGGGCCAGTGCAAGCGGTGCCTGAAGAAAGTGCGGGTCGACGAGCCCGTGGAACTGACGCTCACCTTCGTTCCCGCCGACCCGGTCCGGGCGGAAGCGGCTGCGGCCGCAAAGGAGACGGCGGGCGGCGAGGCGGTGGGCTCCTTCGACGCCGAGACGGTCGACGAGGAGCTGTACGCGGGCAAGGTCATCGACCTTTCGAACGCACTGCGCGAGCAGATCCTGCTTTCCATCCCTCCGTCGCCCCTCTGCGACGAGGCGTGCAAGGGGCTGTGCCCGCAGTGCGGCAAGGATCTGAACCAGGGCGATTGCGGCTGCGAGCGTACGACCATCGATCCCCGCTGGGCGGCCCTCAAGACCATGAAGCTGGAAAAGAAGGAGAAGTGAGATGGGCGTTCCGAAGAAGCGGACCAGCCGGCAGAAGCGCGATTCGCGGCGGGCGCACTGGAAGGCCACTGCCCCGAACGTGGGCGCCTGTCCGAAGTGCGGCGAACCGATCCTGCCGCACCGTGCTTGTCCCAAGTGCGGTGAGTACCAGGGGCGCGCGGTGATTGCGGCCAAGGAGGACTGAGGAGTTCTCGACGCAATTCCAGGCTCCCGCGGAGTGACGTGATGGCACTCGCGCTCGATGCGATGGGGGGAGACCTGGCGCCGGCCGCCACGGTCGAAGGCGAGGTCCACGCGAGGCGCGTCCTCGCCGTCGCGCGCCCGGGCATCGGTGTCGCCGCCAACGGCGAGGAGGAGGAGAAGGGCACCGACCTCACTCGCGCGGCAGCATCGGCCTTGCGAAAGCCCAGCAGCGGGGTGCACTTCAAGGTTTACTTTGACCGGCGGGACGTGTTTTCAGGCGAGGTGGACGTGGTGGCGACCGACGGCTTCACCGGCGACGTGCTCCTCGAGACGGCCGAGGGCGCGGTGGGGGCGTTCGGCCAGTTCCTCGAGCGCCAGATCCACGGGTCTCCCTTCGCCACCGCGGGCGCGCTGCTCCTCGCTGCGCTGAGCGCGGCGGAGGCGTTCGCGGCGCGCAGGATCGAGGACGAGATCGACGAGGCCGCGCAAAGGGCAGCGGGGTTGTTCGAGAAGAACGCGGCCTAGGGCTGCGGGGAGACCGAGATGCAACGTTCACGGATCGTCGGTACCGGCACGTATCTTCCCTCCCGCAGGCTCACCAACGATCAGCTGCGCGAGGAGATGAAGATCGACACCACCGACGCCTGGATCCGCGAGCGCACGGGGATTGGGGCGCGGCGGCTCGCCGCGAAGGACGAAGCGACGAGCGACATGGCGACCGCCGCGAGCAAGCAGGCGCTGGAGATGGCCGGGATGCGCGCCGAGGAGCTCGACGCGATCGTCTGCGGCACGGTCACCCCCGACATGCCTTTCCCCGCCGCAGCCTGCTTCGTGCAGTCGAAGCTCGGCGCCACCCGTGCCTTCGCTTTCGACGTTTCCGCCGCCTGCGCCGGATCGCTCTTCGCCCTGTCCATCGCGGACTCGTTCATCAGGACCGGAACGGCGAAGAAGGTGCTGGTCCTCGGCGCGGAGATGTTGAGCCGCATCACCGACTGGACCGACCGTTCCACCTGCGTGCTGTTCGGCGACGCCGCCGGAGCAATGGTGCTGGTCCCCGACACGCGCAGGGACCGGGGGATCCTCTCCACCCATCTCCACACCGACGGAACGCAGACGAGCATCCTCAACGTCCCCGGCGGTGGAAGCCTTCGTCCCGTCGACGAGAAGGTCATCGCGGAGAAGGGCCAGTTCATCAAGATGAACGGGCGTGAAGTCTACAAGACCGCGGTGAAGGCGCTCGAGGCCGCGTCGCGCCAGGCGCTGGAGACGAACGGCTGCACGACGCGCGACGTGACGCGGGTCATCGCGCACCAGGCGAACCTCCGCATCCTCGAGCACGTCATGAAGAAGCTGGAAATCCCGCTGGAGAAGTGCGAGGTGAACATCGAGCAGGTCGGCAATACCTCGTCGGCATCGGTGCCGCTCACGCTCGATCAGGCGAACCGGGCGGGGCGTCTCAAGGATGGCGATCTCGTCCTGATGATGGCCATCGGCGGCGGGATGGCCTGGGGCAGCGCCCTCGTCCGCTGGTGAGAGCCGATCGGGATCGGCCCTGGGGGGGCCATCGCCAGTCGCGCAGCATCCAGAGGAGAGCAAAGCATGCCGGTCGCGTTCGTGTTTCCGGGCCAGGGGTCGCAGGCGGTGGGGATGGGAAGGGCGCTCGCCGAGGCCTATCCGGAGGCGCGCGCGGTCCTCGACGAGGTCGATGGAGCTCTCGGCGGCGGCCTCTTGCAGCTCATCTTCGAGGGGCCCGAGGAGGAGCTGCGCCAGACGGCGAATACCCAGCCCGCCATCATGGCGGTGAGCATCGCCTGCCATCGCGTGCTGGTGAAGGAGGCAGGAGGCCGGTTGCAGCGGCCCGTCTATTTCGCGGGCCACTCGCTCGGGGAATACTCCGCACTGGTCGCCGCCGGATCGATGGCGCTCTCGGACGCCGCTAGAGCGCTGCGGGCGCGCGGCAGGTTCATGCAGGAGGCCGTTCCGGCGGGCGAAGGCGCGATGGCCGCGATCCTCGGCCTCGACCCGCAGCTCGTCGCCGACGCCTGCAAGGAGGCGCAGGGCCAGGATCCGGGGACCGTCGTCGAGCCGGCCAACTACAACTCACCTGAGCAGACGGTGATCGCGGGCCACTCTTCCGCCGTGGACCGCGCCATCGCGAAGTGCAAGGAAAAGGGTGCGAAGCGGGCGGTTCCGCTGCCGGTGAGCGCTCCGTTCCACTGCTCGCTGATGGCTCCGGTGCAGCCGCGGCTCGCGCAGGTCCTCGGGGCGATCACGTTCAAACACCCCTCGTCGCCCATCATCGCGAACGTCACCGCCGAGCCGAACACGGATTCCGGGCGCATCGTCGAGCTGCTCCTCAGCCAGGTGACCGCGCCCGTCCGCTGGGTGGAAACCGTCGAGCGGATGACGCTCTCCGGCGTCGATACCCTGGTCGAAATCGGCCCCGGGAAGGTGCTTTCCAACCTCGCGCGGAGGATTGAGAAGAAGCTTCGCGCCTTCAACGTCGAAGACCCGCAAAGCCTCAACGCCACGCTCGCCGAGGTGTTCAAGTGAGTCGTCGCCCATCCTCCTGCCTGCGGCCTCCGCCCGTCGCAGGCAAAGCCCGCTCCTCCCGGGTCGCGCTTTTCGCCTCCTGCGCGGTGGGCATCGCCCTCGCGTGGGCGTGCGCCTCGCCCTCGAACACGAAGAAGATCGTCGCCGAGGAGTGCAGCAAGAACCTCGACTGCGCGTACGGCCTCGAGTGCGTGGCGCCCGAAGGAAGCGCGGCCGGCGCGGATACCGATGCGGCCATCGTGCAGGGAAGACGCACGTGCCAGTACAAGTCGTTCGGCGAGTGCGACATGCCTCCCGATGCGGACGGCGGGGGCGTCCCGGCGGCGGCTCAGACGAGCGGGCAGCAGTGTCTGCCCGGTTACCGTTGCAGGGACGGTCGTTGCACGGTGATGTGCGCCGCCAACAAGGATTGCCGCGACGGCGAGGCTTGCCGCATCGGCGTCTGCCAGAGGACCGGTGGGCGTGCGGGCGCGATGTGCTACGACAATCGAGATTGCCCTTGGCCGGAGACGTGCTTCTACGGTCAGTGCGTCATGAGCGCCCAGGGAGGGCGCTGCCAGTCGGACCTCGACTGCCAGGCCAACTTCCACTGCGTGAACGGACTTTGCCAATAGGGGGCTTTGCCTGCGACGGGCGGAGGCCGCAGCATAGGTGACGCGATCGGTCTTTCCTTTGACCTTCTCTGTGCTACAAGGCCGCGCGGACACATCTTCGGCCCATTTCGAAAGGAACTACGCATGACGGTCGAGGCGAAGGTCAAGAGCATCATCGCGGAGCAGCTCGGGGTGGGCGAGGACGAAATAAAGACGGATTCCGCTTTCATCGAGGACCTGGGCGCCGATTCCCTCGACATCGTCGAGCTGGTCATGGCCATGGAAGAGGAATTCGAAGTGGAGATCCCCGACGAGGAAGCCGAGCACATCAAGACGGTCAAGGACGCAGTGAACTTCATCAACGAGCACAAGAAATAGGTCCGGGAGGCAACCGGGGTGGCTGAAATGCAGCGCGTAGAACGCAGAGTCGTCGTCACGGGAATCGGCCTCGTCACCCCTCTCGGCATCGGCAATGAGTCCAACTGGCAATCCGTCCTTGCCGGCAAGAGCGGTATCGGTCTCATCACGCGCTTCGACGCGAAAGATCTGCCGAGCCGCATCGCCGGCGAGGTGAAGGGATTCGACGCCGCGCAGTTCATGGACAAGAAGGAGGCGCGGCGCAACGACCTGTTCATCCAGTTCGGACTCGCGGCGACGAAGATCGCGCTGGAAGACTCGGGGCTCCCCCTCGACAAGCCGCTCGGGGAGCGCGTCGGCGTCATCGTGGGCAGCGGAATGGGCGGCCTCGCCACCCTCGAGGACACGCACCTCACGGCGGTGAACAAGGGTCACCGCCGGGTAAACCCGTTCTTCATTCCCTCCATCATCGTCAACCTCGTCGGCGGGCAGATCTCCATCCGCTACGGAGCGGCGGGGGTGAACTACGCCCCGGTCTCCGCCTGCGCGACCGGGAACCACGCCATCGGCGAAGGGATGAGGCACATCCAGCACGGCGACGTGGACATCGTCATCACCGGCGGCGCCGAGGCGACCATCACGCTCCTGGGAATCTCCGGATTCACGGCCGCCCGCGCGCTCAGCGAACGCAACGACGATCCTGCCAGGGCGTCGCGGCCTTTCGACAAGGATCGCGACGGCTTCGTGCCGGGCGAAGGATCGGGAATCCTCGTCATCGAGGAGCTCGAGCACGCGAAGAAGCGCGGCGCGCGGATCTACTGCGAGCTCACCGGCTATTCCGCGACCGCGGACGCGTTCCACATCACCCAGCCTTCGGGCGGCGGCGCCGAGCGCGCGATGCGGCTCTGTCTCGAGGACGCCGGCCTCACCCCGCAAGACGTCCAGTACGTGAACGCGCACGGTACTTCGACCCCGGTCGGGGACATCGCCGAGACGAAGGCGATCAAGAACGTCTTCGGCGAGTGGGCGAAGAAGGGGCTCATGGTCAGCTCGACGAAGAGCATGACCGGCCACATGCTCGGGGCGGCAGGAGGAGTCGAGGCCGCGCTGAGCGCCTTCGCGCTCCAGCGCGGGGTCGTCCCGCCCACGATCAACCTGGAAAATCCCGATCCGGAGTGCGACCTCGACTACGTTCCGAACGAGCCGCGAGAGGTACGCCTCGACGCGGTGCTTTCGAATTCGTTCGGATTCGGCGGCACCAACGCCGTCCTCGCCCTCGAGCGCTTCGCCGACTGAACGGTTCCTCGCTCGACTTCACGTTCCCCGGGCATCGCGGGCAAGTCCGCCTTAGGGCTGTGATATGAACCCCGCGTCCACCCGTTTGTCGAAAGGGAAACGATGACGTCGCCGTTCGAAAGGCCGCTCGAGCAGGCCGATCCAGAGGTTGCTTCGCTCATCCGGCAGGAAACCGAGCGGCAGGCGAACGGCCTCGAGCTGATCGCAAGCGAGAACTTCGTCTCCGAGGCGGTGCTGGAGGCCGCCGGCTCGCCGCTCACCAACAAGTACGCGGAGGGTCTGCCAGGCAAGCGCTACTACGGCGGCTGCGAAATCGTCGACAAGGTGGAGCAACTCGCCATCGACCGGGCCAAGACACTCTTCGGCGCCGAGCACGCCAACGTGCAGCCCCATGCGGGATCGCAGGCGAACATGGCGACCTATTTCGCCCTGATCCGGCCCGGCGATCGCATCCTCTCGCTTTCACTCGCGCAGGGCGGCCACCTCACGCACGGTTCCCCCGTCAACTTCTCCGGCAAGCTCTTCGAGATCCATCACTACGGGCTCGATCCGAAGACGGAGCAGATCGACTTCCCCGCGGCGCGCAAGCTGGCGCTGGAAGTGAAGCCGCGGATGGTGCTCTGCGGCGCCTCGGCCTATCCGCGCACCATCGACTTCGTCAGGCTGCGGGAAATCGCCGAGGAAGCCTCTGCCGTGATGGTCTGCGACATCGCGCACATCGCGGGCCTCGTGGCGGTGGGGTTGCACCCTTCGCCGGTTCCCCTGGCGGACGCGGTGACGAGCACCACGCATAAGACCCTCCGCGGTCCCCGGTCCGGGCTCATCCTCTGCAAGCAGCAGCACGCGAAGGCCGTCGATTCCAACGTCTTCCCGGGCATCCAGGGCGGTCCGCTCGAGCACATCATCGCGGCGAAGGCGGTGGCCTTCGGCGAGGCGCTCAGGCCCGAGTTCAAGGAGTACCAGCAGCGGATCCTCGACAACGCCCAGGCACTCGCCCAGGGGCTGCTCGAAGGGGGCGTCCGGCTCGTCGCGGGCGGTACCGATACCCATCTCATGTTGTGCGACCTGCGCTCGAAGAAGCTGACCGGCAAGGTGGCCGAGGCGGCGCTACAGCGGGCGCACATCACCACCAACAAGAACATGATCCCTGGCGATCCCGAGAAGCCGTTCGTGACGAGCGGGCTGCGCCTGGGAACCCCCGCGCTGACCACGCGGGGAATGGGGCCTTCGCAGATGCGGACCATCGCGAAGCTCATCGTGCGGGTGCTCGAGGCCCCCGACGACGAGAAGGTGACGACCAGCGTGCGCGGCGAGGTGACGGAGCTTTCGCAAGAGTTCCCTCTCTACGCGAGCAGGCTGCGCAAGCGTTGACCCGATGAAATGAAGTGCCCCTTCTGCCCATCGCAGGACAACAAGGTCATCGACTCGCGCCTCTCGAACCAGGGGGCAGTCATCCGCAGAAGGCGCGAATGCCTCGGATGCGAGAGGCGCTTCACCACCTACGAGAGGGTGGAGGAGATCCTCCCGATGGTGGTGAAGAAGGACGGACGGCGCGAGGCGTTCGACAGGCAGAAGATCGTCTCGGGAATCGAGATAGCCTGCCGCAAGCGCCCCGTCTCGGGGGAGCAGATCGAGGCCGTAGTCGACGGCATCGAGCGGCGCTTGCAAGAGATGGGCGAGAAGGAGATCCCCACCACCTTCATCGGGGAAACCGTCATGCGCGAGCTTTCCCGGCTCGACGAGGTCGCCTACGTGCGCTTCGCGTCGGTCTACCGATCGTTCAAGGACGTGGGCGAGTTCATGAGCGAGCTCAAGGAGCTGATCCACGAGCGCAAGGGCAAGCAGAAGTAGCGACGTCGACGAGAAGCTCATGCGCGATGCGCTCGCCGAGGCGGAGCGGGGGCGCGGCCGCACGCATCCGAATCCCATCGTCGGGTCCCTCGTGGTCGCCGGCGGAAGGGTAATCGCCCGCGGGCATCACGAGCGGGCGGGAGGCCCGCATGCCGAGGTGGTCGCGCTCGGGAAGGCGGGAGCGCGAGCGCGCGGCGCCGACCTCTACGTCACCCTCGAGCCGTGCAATCACCACGGGCGGACGCCCCCCTGCACCGAAGCCGTCCTCGCCGCCGGGATCCGGCGCGTCGTCGTCGGAAGCGTCGATCCGAATCCCCTCGTCCACGGTCGCGGCATCCGGCGGATGCGGGCGGCGGGGGTGCGGGTCGAGGTGGGCGTCCTCGGCGCCGAGTGCGATCGGGCGAACGAGCAATGGTTCAAGTTCATCACACGGAAGATGCCGTGGGTCGTCCTCAAGGCGGCGATCACGCTCGACGGCAAGCTCGCGACGCCGTCCGGCGACTCGCGGTGGGTAACCGGACCTACCGCGCGAGCACGGGTGCACGAGCTCCGCGACCGGCTCGACGCGGTGCTGGTGGGAATCGGCACCGCGCTCTCGGACGATCCCCTGTTGACCGCCCGGGGATCGGGACAGCGCGATCCAGTCCGTATCGTCGTCGATCCCAAGGGGCGGCTCCCGGCCGGAGCGCGGATGCTGGCGGAGCGATCGTCCGCCGAGACGGTCGTGGCCGTGACCCTGGCTGCTCCTGCCGGGAGACTCCGCGCGCTGGAGCGGCAGGGCGCGAAGATCCTCCGGTGCCGCCACGACCGGGACGGCCGCATCGTGCTCCGGGACCTGCTGCGGCGGATCGCGGGGCGGGGGCTCACCAGCGTCCTCGTCGAGGGCGGCGCGAGGATCCACGGGTCGTTCCTGCGGCTGAGGCTCTGGGACGAGCTGCTCTTGTTCGTCGCTCCGAAGGTGCTCGGCGAGGGCGCGCTGTCCTTCGCCGCCATGCCCGCGCCTTCGTCGATGGGGCGAGCGCTCGGGGTCCAGATCACCGCCACGGACCGGCTGGGACCCGATCTGCTCGTCATGGCGCGCCCCGTGAGATAGAACCGCCAGGTGTTCACGGGTCTCATCGAGGACATGGGCCGCATCGCCGCGGTCACTCCCATCCAGGGGGGAGGCTCGCAGGTCACGATTGCCACGCGGTTCGCGGACGACGATCTCGGGCATGGCGCCAGCATCGCAGTGGATGGCGCGTGCCTCACCGTCATCGGCCGGGACCTCGATACTTTCACCGCTGACGTTTCCCTCGAGACCCTGGAACGGACGACGCTCAAGCACAAGAAGCCTGGCGACCCGGTCAATCTGGAGCGGCCGCTCGCGCTCGGCGAGCGTCTCGGCGGGCATCTGGTCCTCGGACACGTGGACGGCGTCGGCCGGATCCGCAGCCGCGAAGCGGCCGGCGACGCGCAGAGATTCGTGGTGGAGATTCCCCGCAATCTCATGAAGCTCGTGGTCGAGAAGGGTTCCATCTCCCTCGACGGTGTCAGTCTCACCGTGAATACCATCGTCGGCGACGACGCCGTCTCGCTCATGATCATCCCGGAAACGCTGCGCGCGACGACCTTTGGCGGGCGGCATCCGGGGGATCACGTCAACGTCGAGGCCGACATCCTGGGAAAGCACGTGGAGCGGCTCCTCGCGTACAGGAGTCAATCGTGACAGACGACGCGAACGCCCTCCTGCGGGTGGACAAGGCTCTCGACGAGCTCCGCGCGGGGCGCATGGTGATCCTCGTCGACGACGCGGAGCGGGAGAACGAGGGCGATCTGGTCCTCGCCGCCCAGTACGTCACGCCCGAGGCGATCAACTTCATGGCGCGGTACGGGCGCGGCCTCATCTGCCTCTCTCTCACCGAGGAGCAGGTGCGAAAGCTCGCGCTGCCCATGATGGTCCACGAGAACGAGAGCACGTACTCGACCGCGTTCACGGTCAGCATCGAGGCCGCGCGGGGAGTGACGACCGGCATCAGCGCGGCCGACCGGGCGACCACCATCCGCGCCGCGATCAGCCCGGACGCGAAGCCTTCCGACGTCGTCAGGCCGGGCCACGTCTTCCCCCTGCGCGCCCGCAAGGGCGGCGTCCTCGTCCGCGCGGGCCAGACCGAGGGATCCGTCGATCTGGCGCGGCTCGCCGGGCTCAATCCCGCGGGAGTCATCTGCGAGGTGATGAACGAGGACGGCACCATGGCCCGCATGCCGGACCTGGAGCAGTTCTCGGCCCGGCACCACATCCACATCGTCGGAGTGGGCGACGTCATCCAGTACCGGATGCAGCGCGAGCGTCTCGTGCGGCGCGCGGTGGAGGCCCGCGTCCCGACCGAGTTCGGCGGTGAGATGCGCTGCATCGCGTACGAAAACGACGTCGACAATCTCCACCACGTCGCGCTCGTCAAGGGAACCTGGGCGCCGGAGGAGCCGGTCCTCGTGCGCGTCCACTCCAAGTGCCTCACCGGCGACGTCTTCGGCTCCCAGCGTTGCGACTGCGGTCCGCAGCTCCACCGCGCCCTGCAGATGATCGACGAGGCCGGGAAGGGCGTGCTCGTGTACCTCGACCAGGAAGGGCGCGGGATCGGGCTCGTCAACAAGCTCAGGGCGTACAACCTGCAGGACGAGGGACACGACACCGTCGAGGCGAACACCAAGCTCGGCTTCAAGGCGGACCTGCGCGACTACGGGATCGGCGCGCAGATCCTCCACGATTGCGGCGTGCGCAAGATGCGGCTGATGACCAACAATCCGAAGAAGATCGAGGGCCTCAAGCAGCTCTACGACCTGGAAGTGGTGGAGCGCGTGCCGATCGAGGCGGGACTGTCGCACCACAACGCCGAATATCTGGCGGTGAAGCGCGACAAGCTCGGCCACCTGCTCTCCCTCGTGCAGGAGCCGAAGAAGTGAGCCGCTCCGCCCCGCAGCCCGGCCCGCGCGGCGACGGCGCGGGCATGCGATTCGCGGTCTGCGCCACCAGGTGGAACCCGGAGATCGTCGAGCAGCTCCTCGTGGGCGCGATGGGAGCGCTGCGCGAAAGCGGCGCCGCGGTCGAGCCGGTGCGGCGCTGCGCTGGCGTCTTCGAGCTGGGCCCGCTCTGCGCCCGCATCGCGCGCAAGGGCGGGATCGACGGCATCGTCGCCCTCGGATGCCTCATCCGCGGAGACACCGACCATTACGCGCTCCTCGCTTCCGAGGTGACGCGGTCGCTCGGCACGCTGGCGATGGAAGGCGCGACGAGCCCGCGTCCCATCGCGGTGGCGTTCGGGGTCCTCGCCTGCGACACGAAGGAGCAAGCGCGCGAACGCGCGGATCCCGCCCGCCTCGACAAGGGCGCCGAGGCGGCCCTCGCCTGCATCGAGCAGGTCCACGCCCTCAGGTCCGCCAATGCCGAAGTGGAAGGCGGCTGATGGGCTCCCGGAGCAAGGCGCGCGAGTGCGCGCTGCAGGCGCTCTATCAACTCGACACGAGCGGCGGGAACGCCTCCGAGGTCCTGACCGGCATCTGGTCGCACTTCGACCCCGTGGACGAAGAGACGAAACGATTCGCCGAGGCGCTGGTGCGCGGCGCGCAGCGGGAGCAGGAAGTGATCGACGACGTCATCCGGCGTAGCTCCACCAACTGGAAGATCGAGCGCATGGCCCGCGTCGATCGGAACGTCCTGCGGCTCGCCGTCTACGAGATCCTGCGAAGGCCAGACGTCCCGGTAAAGGTCTCGCTCAACGAGGCCATCGAGCTTTCGAAGAAGTACGGATCCGAGGACTCTTCCGCGTTCGTGAACGGCATCCTCGATCGCATCGCCCACGCCACGGACCTTCCCGGGCAGGTCCCGAAGAAGGAGTAGCCGGTGGATCTCTCCTTCCGCCCGTTGACGCTCGATGCCCTCGACGAGGCGAAGGCGGAGGCGCTCTGCCTGTTCGTCGGCGAGGAGGAACGACCGCTCACGGGCCTCGCCGGCCTGGTCGACTGGAGGCTCTCGGGACGGCTTTCGCGCATGATCCGGACCGGGCTTCTCACCGGCGCCGCGGGAGAGGCGATCCTCGCTCCGCCCGGGTCGCGCCTCTCGTTCGAGAAGCTGTTCCTCTTCGGCACCGGGACCTCCCGCGATGCGGAGGCCCTTTCTTCGCGCCTGATCGACGCAATGCACCGGCTCTTCCAGGCGGGCGTGCGGGAGGCAGCCCTGCAGCTTCCCCTCGGCGTCGTCGTCGACGAGGGAGCGCGCAGGCTCCTCGCCGAAGAGCAGGCGCCCCAGCGCGGCCTCGTGTTCGCTCCCGATCCCGCTGTCGTCGCGGAGGCGCTCGCCCAGTCCGGCGCCGCGCGGCCGCCGGATCGGCGTGTCGTGAAGGTGCCGGCGCCAGGAGTGCCGGACGCGGCAGTGTCGCCGGAGCGGTCCGGTCCGCAGCGGTACGTTCCGCCGCCGTCGTCCAGGCCGTCCAAGAAGCGCCGCTGAGGTGCTCGCAGCCAGGCGCTCGCTCGTTGTCGCGGGCGACGAACGTCCGCAGGTTCCCCGAAGAGCGGCCAGCCGCCGCGCCGGAGGAGAACCATGCACTTCGCACTCATGCTGATGCTCGCGCTCGCCCAGTCCCACGGTCAGTTCGGCAAGGACACGAAGGGCGCGGACGCGACCACCCACGACAAGTCCGGCGTCGCCGAGCCCGAAGGTCGCGGCAACGCGAATTCCGCCCCGTCGACGGCGAGCAACACGAGCGACAAGGCGGAGTCGCTCTCGCCCGTGCACCAGACCGAACTGCAGGGCGGCGACAGCACTACGGCAAAGAAGTCTCCGGCGAAGAGCGCGAAGAAGGCGAAGAAGTCGGCGAAGTCGATGCCGGAGGCGACGCCCCCGTCGACTCCCGGCAACGGCATGGAGCGGGACGATACCGCGAAGCCCGCGAAGAAGACTCCGACGCACAAGGAGCCGAACATCCGCAACGAGGATCAAAACCCGGACAACAAGAGCCCCAACGGGCAGCACTGATCAGGGCGTCAGCCGCTCCATCATCCTCGGGAACGGGATGGTCTCGCGGACGTGAGGTAGGCCGCAGATCCATCCGACGGTGCGCTCCACTCCGAGCCCGAAGCCCGAGTGGGGCACCGACCCGAACTTGCGCAGGTCGAGGTACCAGGTGAACGCCTCGCGCGGCAGCTTGTGCTCGTCGATGCCGCGCAGCAGCGTCTCGTAGTCGTCCTCGCGCTGGCCGCCGCCGATGATCTCGCCGTACCCCTCCGGTGCGAGCACGTCGACGCCCAGCGCGAGCTTCGGGTCCTGCGCGTCCTTCTTGAAATAGAAGGCCTTCAAGGACGCTGGGTACCGGTGCACCATCAGCGGCCGATCGAACTGCTTGCAGAGCACCGTCTCCTCGTCGCCGCCGAAGTCGTCGCCCCACTGGATCGGGTGCCCGGCCTTGCGGATGGCCTCCACCGCGTCGTTGTAGGTGATGCGCGGGAAGGGCTTCTTCACGTTGCGCAACATCGAGAGATCGCGCTCGAGCACGCCCGTCAGGTCCTTCTCGTGCTTCTCCAGGACGCGGCCGACGATGGTGACGAGGAAATCCTCGGCGAGGTCCATGTTGCCTTCGAGATCGAGGTAGGCGACCTCCGGTTCCACCATCCAGAACTCGGTCAGATGGCGCCGCGTCTTGCTCTTCTCCGCCCGGAAGGTCGGACCGAAGACGTACGCCTTTCCCACCGCCATCGCCGCCGCCTCGCCGTACAGCTGGCCGCTCTGGGTGAGGAAGGCCTTTCCCAGGTCGAAGTAGGGGACCTCGAACAGCGTCGACGTTCCCTCGCAGGCCGCCGGCGTGAGGATGGGAGAGTCCACGAGGGTGAAGCCGCGCTCGTCGTAATAATCGCGGATCGCCTTGATGAGCGTGTGCCGGACGGCGAGGATCGCCCGCTGCCGCGCGCTGCGAAGCCAGAGGTGCCTCTGCTCCTGCAAGAAGCCGACGCCATGCTCCTTCGGCTGGATGGGATAACCGGGCTGCCCCTGCAGGACCTTCAGGTCCTTGACGTGGACTTCGTATCCGATGGGGCTGCGCGGGTCCTTCGCCACCGTCCCGCGCACCTCCAGCGAGGCCTCCTGCGGAGCGTGCTCGGCCGCGACGAACGCCGTCTCGGGCACGTCCTTCTTCGAGACCACGCACTGGATGATTCCGGTGCCGTCCCGGAGCTGGATGAAATGGAGCTTGCCGCTCGATCGCTTGCCGTAGAGCCAGCCGCGAAAGAGCGTTTCCTTCCCCTCGTGAGCTGCGACGTCGCCGACGTAGACGTGCGGTTCCATTCCGCCCCTTCTAGCGCGCGAGGATTGCATTGGGAACGCGCTCAAAGGAAAAGGCGTCGATGATGTTTGCGACCCTCCTCTGCGCTGTCCTGGGAATCGCGCAACCCGCTCCCGAGACGGCGAAGCCCATACCGCCGCCGGAGGCCCTCCCTCATCGCGCCGAGCCGCCGGCCCCGCCCGGCACGACCGAAACCTCGTCTCCCGACGGCATCCCCCTCGCGGGCATCGATGCCGGTGCCGTCCGCGTGCCTTCCAGCGCGGAGGCGTGGGGTGGGGTCCGTACCGGCAGCGAAAAGGCCCTTTCCGATCGCGTCGCCGACTACCGGATCGAGGCCGTTCTCGATCCCGTCCAGCACACCGTCGACGGGAAGGAGCGGCTCACCTGGCGGAACCGCAGCGCCGTCGCGGTCCGATCGCTCTACTTCCACCTCTACCTCAACGCGTTCGAGGGGAAGGGCAGCACGTTCTACGTGGAGATGGCCCGGTACGGCGGGTTCCGCACGGGCGTGACACCGAAGAAAGGCGAGTGGGGAACCATCGAGCTGCGCAGCGTCTCGCAGTCGGGAAAGGAGCTTTCCTGGACGTTCGTGCATCCCGACGGCGGGCCCGCGACCGATCGCACGGTCGTCCGCGTCGACCTTGCCGAGCCGATCCCGCCGGGCGCCTCGGGGGTGCTCGAGATCGAGTTCCACGACAAGCTTCCCCGCGTCGTCGCCCGCACCGGGTACTTCGGCAGCTACCACCTGGTCGGGCAATGGTTCCCGAAGATCGGCGTCCTCGAGCTTCCCGGCGAGCGAGGGGCGACGGCGCCGCGCTGGAACTGCCACGAGCTCCACCTCAACTCGGAGTTCTACGCGGACTTCGGCAGCTACGACGTCTCGATCACGGCGCCCAAGGAGTTCGTCCTCGGTGCCGTCGGCGAAGAGCAGGGCGCTCCCGTCGAGACGCCGCGAGGTCTACGACACCATTTCGTGCAAGACGACGTGCACGATTTCGCCTTCGCCGCGTGGGACCGGTTCCAGACGCTCACCGCGTCCTGGGAAGGCCCGGGCAGCCCGCGCGTGGAGGTGAAGGTCCTCTATCCGAAGGAGTACGAGAAGGCCGCCCGCGTCACCCTCGAGGCGACCGTCGAATCGCTCCGTTACTTCTCCGAGACGCTCGGGCCGTACCCGTATCGCACCTCGACGGCGGTGGTGCCGCCCTTCAACGCCGGCGAGTCCGCGGGCATGGAGTACGAGACCTTCTTCACGAGCGAAGCGTTCCGTGACGATCCTGGGCTCCCCCTGGTTCGCTTCGTCACGGTTCACGAGTTCGGCCACGGGTACTTCATGGGCATCCTCGCCTCCAACGAGTTCGAGGAGCCCATGCTGGACGAAGGCCTGAACGAGCTCTGGGACACGCGCCTCATCGCCAAGGCGCCCGTCGTCTTCCGCGTTCCCGCGCTCTCCCGGCTCGGATTCCCGAGATTCTCTGTCGACTGGTACGACTACGAGCGGGGCGGCAACCCGAGAAGCCCCCCCGATCCGATCGCGGGCAATGCCTGGCACCGGTACTCCGAGGCATCTTACGGTCTCGTCTACACGCGCACGACGCTCGCCTTCCACGATCTCGCGAGCCGGATCGGCGACGACGTCCTCGCCAAGGCGATGCGCGAGTACTACCGCCGATGGCGCTTCCGGCACCCGAGCACGGCGGATCTGCGCGCAGTCTTCGAGGATGTTTCGGGCCGCAAGGACGTGGTCGACCAGTGGTTCGACGAGCAGGTCTACGACGCCCGCTCGATCGACGACCGCGTCGAGAAGGTTGAATCGGCGGAGATCCTGCCGCAGCCGGGGTTCGTGGTCCGCGACGGCAAGAGCTCGGAGCTCGACCAGGAGGCGATCGACAAGGAGATCCGGGCGAGGCGCGAGGCATTCGCGAAGGAGCATCCGCAGCCCCGCCCCGGCGAGCCAGGACCGTTTCCGTTCCGGAGCGTGGTCGTGGCGCGAAGGTTCGGTCCTGCCCAGGTTCCCCAGACCGTCGAGGTGCGCTTCGAGGATGGCTCCGTCGAGCGGATGCGGTGGGACCCGAGCGATCGCTGGCAGCGCTGGACGTTCGAGAAGCCCGTCCGCGTCCAGAGCGCGCAGCTCGATCCGGACCGCGAATACCTGCTCGACCTGAACAAGCTCGACGACGGGCATGCCCGGGAAACGAATCGGCTTCCGAGCACGCGCTGGACGCTGGAAGCTTCGGCGTGGACGCAGGCCTTCCTCGCGCTCCTGGAGTCGCTGTGATCACGCCTCGCCTGTTCCGCCGCTCGCTCGGGCACGCGTTCCAGGGGCGGCTCCTGCTCCTCTTCGTGCTGGGCTCGCTGTTTCCCGCTGCGCTCGCGGCGCTCCCCGTGCTGCGGTTCCTTTCACCGCTTCTCGACCACTCGCCGCGCGCGAAGGATCTCGCCGCCTCGCTCGACTCGCACACCGTGATGGATCTGCTGCGCGGGCTGAACGAGCCGGGGACAGCCAGCGCGGTCGCGACGGGGTTCGGGGTCGCCGCCGTCGTCGCTTTCCTCGTCGGTCCGTTCCTCGCCGGGGCTGCGTTGATCGTCGCCCGCGCGGAGGGCACCGTCCGTACCCGAGCGCTCCTCGCTTCCGCCGGCGAGAACTACGGCAGGCTCTTCCGGGTCGCTCTCGTCGGCCTCGTTCCCATCGGCGCCGCGTTCGCTGTATCCGGCGCATTGTTCAACGCCTCGCGTACCGCCGCCGAGCGGGCGATCACGGAATCGCAAGCGGCCCGGGGCGGGCTTCTGGCGACCCTGGGAGCCGTCGTCCTCTTCTTCGTCGCGCAGCTTTGCGTCGATGCCGCCCGCGGAATGCTCGCGGCGGAGCCCTACCGCCAGAGCGCGCTCGCCGCGTCCTGGGCGGGATTGCGGCTGGTCGTCCGGCGCCCGCTGCGCGCGCTGGGGCTCGGGCTCGCGACGCTCCTCGCCGGTGGCGGAGCCGCTTTCGTCCTGCTTCTCCTGCGGCTGCGGATCCCGCAGGCCGGCGCCGGATCGGTGCTCGCCGCCTTCGTGCTCGCCCAGCTTGGCGCGGCAGGGATCGCCTGGCACCGGGCCGCGCGGATCGTCGGCTTCGCGGACCTGGCGCGTGCGGATGCCGCCGACCGCGAGCGCCGCTCCGCATTCGCGATGAGGCCTCCCGAGCCCCTTCCGCCGGCGGCGCCCACGACCGAGACGCGGTCCACGATCCTCGACGCTCTCGCCCCGCCTGTCTCCGTGCCGCCCGCCGCCCGGGCAGTCCCTGCCGAGCGCCCGCTTCCCTCGACCGATCCGGTATCTGCGGACGACGCCTTGTCCGACCCCCGTCGTTCTGGTACCTGACCCGACCCGCTCCGCCGCAAAGCGTTACAATGGGCGGATCGCGTTTCGAGGAGGTTACCGGGAGTGCAGGATCGGTACGATCCGAAGGCCGTCGAGCCGCGCTGGCAGCGCCACTGGGAGAGCAAGGATCTGTTCCGCGCCGGTGCCCGCGCGGGCGCTCCCAAGAAGTACGTGCTCGCCATGCTGCCGTATCCGTCGGGCGAGATGCACATGGGACACGTTCGCGTGTACGCCATCGCGGACGTCCTCTCCCGCTACAACCGCAAGCGCGGCTACGACGTCCTGCAGCCTCTCGGCTGGGACGCTTTCGGGCTACCCGCCGAGAACGCCGCCATCAAGGAAGGCCTGCACCCGAAGATCCGCACGCCGAAGAACATCGAATCCTTCAAGCAGGACGTGAAGTCGCTCGGCATCTCCATCGACTGGTCCCGCGAGATCAACACCAGCGAGCCCGAGTACTACCGCTGGAACCAGTGGTTCTTTCTCCGCATGCTGGAGCGTGGCCTCGTCTACCGCCGCCGCGCGAAGGTGAACTTCTGCCCCTCCTGCAACACGGTGCTCGCGAACGAGCAGGTGGAGGAGGGGCTCTGCTGGCGCTGCGGGAGCAAGGTCGAAGAGCGGGAGATCCCGGAATGGGCCTTCCGCATCACCAAGTACGCCGACCGGCTCCTGGAAGGTCTCGACGGGCTCGACTGGCCCGAGCGTGTGGTGGCGATGCAGCGCAACTGGATCGGTCGCTCCGACGGCCTGGAGATCGAGTTCCCGGTACCCAAGTCGAAGGGTGACGGCTTCCGCGTCTTCACCACGCGCGCCGACACCATCTACGGCGCGACCTACGTCGCCGCGGCGCCGGATCATCCGCTCGTAAAGAAGCTCGCGCCCGAGGCGAAGAGGGCGGAGATCGCCGCCTTCGCCGAGAAGGTCCGCGCCGCTGCCCGAAGCGTCGGCGCAGGTGCGGCCGCCGCCGAGAAGGAGGGGATCGACACCGGCATCCGGGCGAAGAATCCCTTCACCGGGGAGACGATCCCGGTGTGGGTCGCGAACTTCGTGCTTGCCGGATACGGCACCGGCGCGGTGATGGCAGTTCCGGCTCACGACCAGCGAGACTTCGAGTTCGCGAAGAAGTACGACCTCGCCATCCGGTTCGTGGTCCGATCTTCGGATGAAGATGCGGCGGTCGATCCGAACAAGGCGGAGAAGGCTTTCGTCGAGTACGGCGTGCTCGTCGAGTCCGGATCTTTCACCGGTCTGCCGTCGGAACAGGCGCGGCTCGCCATTGCTGCGGAAGCCCAGCGGCGAGGCATCGGGAACCCGGCGGTCAATTTCCATCTGCGGGACTGGGGAATCTCGCGCCAGCGCTACTGGGGGACGCCGATCCCCATCCTGTATTGCGAGGATTGCGATCCCGAGGGTCACGGGATTCCCGTGCCGGACGAGGATCTTCCGGTCGTGCTTCCCGACATCGACGTGAAGGAGGTGCTGACGGGGAAGGGCGAACCGCCCCTCGCCAAGGTGTCGAGCTGGGTGCACACCACCTGCCCGAAGTGCCGCGGCCCCGCGCGGCGCGAGGCCGAGACGATGGACACGTTCGTCGACTCGAGCTGGTACTTCGCCCGCTACCTGTCCCCGCAGGAAGACAAAGCTCCGTTCCTGCGCGAGGACGCCGACCGGTGGCTCGCCATCGACACCTACGTCGGCGGTCCGGAGCACGCGGTGCTCCACCTCCTCTACTTCCGCTTCTGGACCAAGGTGATGGCGGAACTCGGGCTCTGCGCAGTCCACGAGCCCGCGCAGCGTCTGGTCACGCAAGGCATCGTCAAGGGCCGCGACGGCGAGAAGATGTCGAAGAGCAAGGGCAACGTCGTCTCGCCCCGCGACATCATCGCCGGCTACGGCGCGGACACAGCCCGCCTCTTCATCCTCTTCGCCGCCCCGGCGGAGAAGGACATGGACTGGTCCGACGAGCAGATCGAGGGACAGCATCGGTTCCTCGGGCGCCTGTTCCGGCTCTTCCAGGCGAACGCCGCGAGAGTGCGCGGGAAGACGGTCCACGCGGCGACGGCGCAAGGCGAGGCGCTGGAAATCCGCCGCAGGACGCACCGGACCATCGCCCGCGTCACCCAGCAGCTCGAACGGCTCCAGTTCAATACGGCGATCTCCAGCTTGATGGAGCTGTCGAATGCCGTAACCGGGTTCACGCCGAAGAACGAGGGCGACGAAGGCGCGCTGGTCGAAGCACTGGAGACCCTGGTGCAGCTGCTCTCGCCGTTCGCTCCCCACCTCGCCGAGGAGCTCTGGGCGGAGCTGGGACACACGGCAGCGGAGCGGGACCAGGAGCTCGGGCTGCGGCCCTGGCCGCACGCCGACCCCGCCCTGACCGCCGAGGAGACGGTGAACATCGCCGTGCAGGTGAACGGGAAGCTGCGCGGGCAGGTATCCGTCCCGGCCATGGCCGCCGAGGAAGACATCCGCGAGGCCGCGGCCGCCGATCCGAAGATCCGGAGTTGGATCGACGGCAAGACGGTGAAGAAGGTGGTCGTGATCCCGAAGCGGCTGGTCAACTTCGTCGTGGCGTGAAGCGCGGGCTCTTCTCCGTATGCTGCGGCCTTCGGCCTCCGCCCGTCGCGGGCAAAGCGCGCTCCTTCTCCGTATGCTGCGGCCTTCGGCCTCCGCCCGTCGCGGGCAAAGCGCGCTCCTTTTTCGTATGCTCCGGCCTTCGGCCTCCGCCCGTCGCGGGCAAAGCCCGCTCCTCCTGGTTCTCGCCGCCGCTTGCGGCTACACGGCGGCGCGGTCCGGCGCGTCGCACTTGCGCGTCTCGGCGTTCCGCAACGACACCGCGCAGGTGGAAGTGGCGGGACTCTTCGCCTCGGCGCTGCGAGAGGAAGTCGAGGCCCGGGGACGGCTCAGCGAGAGCGAGGGGCCGCTCCTTTCGGGCGAGCTCCTCGCCGTCCGCAGCGGCCCGAGCGCGATCAATGCCGCGGGCGCGCTTGCTTTCCGCCTCGATGCGGACGTGATCCTCCGCGTCGTCGAGCCGGCGGGAAACGTCTCGTACGAGGACCGCGCCACGTTCGGCGAGGACTACCTGGTCGGGGTCGACGTGCTCGGGACCGAGGCGAATCGCCGGGCCGCGCTGCGGCGGCTCGCCAAAGCGGCGTCGCGGGAGCTGATGACCCGGTACGAGATCGCCGGCCGGATGCGGCGGTAGCGGGCCCCGCCAGAGGCCGCCCTCGGCGAGGGAGCACTACTCGGTGGCAGCTGCCGTCGCCGCCGGCTTGGCCGATTTGGAGAGGCGAGCGATGCGCCGCGAGGCCTGCGCCTTGTGGATGACGCCTTTCGACGCCGCCTTCGAGATGGCGCGGATCGCGGAGACGAGCTCCGTCTTCGTCTTCGCGGCGTCACCGGAAGCGAGCGCCTCGCGGAACTTGCGCACCTGCGTCCGCACGGCGGAGGTGATGCCCTGGTTGCGAGCGCGATGCTTGTGCGCCTGCCGATTCTGCTTCTCCGCCGACTTCGTGTTGGCCACTCTGAGACCTCGTTTCGAGGGCGGCGTGCGTAGCACCCGCCCAATCGACTGTCAAACGCCGCGAATCCACACGTTGTCCACGTCGGGCGAACGCTCCGATCGCGGACCGGGCCTCGGCGCCGAATGTGGCGAACGAATTCCTCAGTTCGCAAACGCCGATGATTACAGGCTCGTTTTTCAGTTCTGAAAAGCACTTTAGCCAGGGAGCGACCGTGGCGTCCTGAGGGGTGCACGATTGCACCCCCTCCGAATCCACAGGCCGTCCACAGGGTGGTCCGGAGATGGCAAACGCCCGCATCAGGAGGAGCGCTCGCGCGATTTCGCCTCGTTCCAGTAGCCGTCCATCTCCTCGAGCGTGCTCTCGCGCGGAGTCCGGCCTTGGTCGCGAAGTCGATCCTCGATGTGGTGGAAGCGCGACTCGAATCGCCGCACCGCAGCGCGGAGCGCCTCCTCGGGGTGGACCTTCACGAAGCGCCCGAGGTTCGCGAGCGCGAAGAGGAGATCGCCGAGCTCGTGCTCCACCTCGTCTTGCCGGGCGCCGCCCATCGCCTCCGTAAGCTCCGAGAGCTCCTCGCGCACCTTGGCGAGGACTCCCTCGACGTCCGGCCAATCGAATCCGACCGCCGCGGCCTTCTCGGTGATGCGCTCCGCCCGGACGAGAGCTGGAAGTCCGACGGGCACTCCGCCGATGGCGCTCCGCGGCGCCTCGCCCTTCGCCTTGCGTTCGTCGGCCTTGATCCGCTCCCAGTTCTTCACCACCTCGCGCGACCCGGAGACGCTCACGTCGCCGAAGACGTGCGGGTGCCGGCGGGTCAGCTTCTCGGCGATGCTGTCGCACACGGAAGCGAAGTCGAACTTCCCTTCCTCGCGGGCGATGCGGGACTGGAAGACGACCTGGAACAGCAGATCGCCGAGCTCCTCGCGATGGTGGGGCGCGTCCCCCGCCTCGATGGCCTCGATGACCTCGTGCGCCTCCTCGAGAAGATAGGGCGTGAGCGACCGGAGGGTCTGCTCGCGGTCCCACGGGCATCCTCCCGGATCGCGGAGCTTGTCCATGATGTCGAGGAGCCGCCCGATGGCGGCCTGCGCCGCCTCTTGGTGTGCCATGAGGTGCCGGGGTGTACCACAGCAGCCCCTCGCAATCCGGCCAGATTCCTTGGTCGTGCAGTCCGCGCTCCTCTAGGATGGGGCGGTGACCATCCCCCGGCCCACGCCGCTTGCTGCGCTCGCCGCCGCGCTCCTCGCGTTGGCTCAGGGGGCGCCCGCGCAGGAGGGCCGCCCCGAGGCGCCAGCGCAACCAGCGGCGCCGTCCGGGCAGGCGATCGCGCTCCCGCAGCAGAAGAGCGCGGACCTGAACGCGCACTGGGCGCTCCGGCGGGACTACCTGCGCGACCGCGACGAGCGACGCGCCGAGGACGAAGAGCGGCGGGTGCGCCAGATCAAGGACGACCTCGCGCTCGAGAACCTGTTCGCCATCGGCGCGGCGCTGGTGCGGGAGAGCCACGATGCGCTCGCGGCCGACTCGCCGGCGCTGGCGTTGAAGCTGTGCAACCTGGCCGTCGAGCTTGCACCGGCCCTCCGCGACGCCCACACCTGCGTCGCGCGGGCCGCGCTCGCCGACGATCCCACCGCCGTCGGCCTCGCCGCGACGCAGACGATCGCCGCCGTCCGCGCGGCGATTGCCGATCCGCGGGAGAGCCGCGCGTTTCTGGCGAATACCGGAAGCGTGGTCTTCCTCGGCATCCTCGCCGCGGGCGCCGCGTTCGTGCTCCTTCTCTTCCTGCGCTACGCGAGGCTCTACGCCCACGACGTGTTCCATCTCTTTCCGGCCGGAGCGCGCAGGTGGCAGACCGCGATCCTCGCGGCCATCCTCATCGCCGCCCCTTTTCTGCTCCATCTCGGCATCGCTCCCGTCCTCTTCGCCATGCTGGTCGCCTGCGCCCTGTACGCCGGTACGGCAGAGGTGATCGTTTCGCTCCTGCTCCTCGCCGCCGTCGCGGCGGCGCCGGCCGCAGGCGCCGCGCTCGCGAGGCTCGGCGCGTTCGCGGGTCCGGCGTCCGACGCGTATCTGGTCGAGCACGGCGAAGGGACTCCGCGGCAGATCGCGCGGCTGTCGGCGCGCATCGCGACGGGAAAGCCCGACATGGCGGCGGCGTTCGTGCTGGCCCACAAGTCGAAGCGGGAGGGCGATCTGGCCGAGGCGGCGGCCCTCTACCAGAAGGCGCTCGAGGCTGCCCCGCAGGATGCGTCCCCCCGGGCGCTGGCGGCTCTGCACAACAATCTCGGCAACGTCTATTTCCTCGCCCACGATTCGCAGAACGCAGAGCGCGAATACCTGGAGGCCATCGACCTTCAGGAAAGCCTGGCCGCCCCGCACTTCAACCTGAGCCGGGCTCTCGGGGATCGCGGGACCGCGGCGCTCGACAAGGTGCGGTCGGAGCAGGCGAGGGCGGTCGAGCTCGACCGGGCGGCAGTCGACTCCTTCACCTCGGGTCAGCTGGGAACGCGCAAGGCGAACAAGGCCGTCATGGATGTCAGCCTCGATCCTGCGACGCTCGATTCCCTCGTCGCCGCCGACTCCAATGCCGCCGTGCCGATCGCCGAAGAGCTGCGGGTCCTGCTCGGCGGCCGGTTTGCGCAGATCCTGCCCATCGCCGTCGCCTTCCTCGTCCTCTTGCTCCACGTTACCCGCAGCCGGATCCGGCCGAGCAGCCGCTGCGATCGCTGCGGCCGCGAGGTCTGCAGGCGCTGCGACGCGGATGCCCGGCCGAGCGAAGCGCTCTGCGCCCAGTGCGTGAACGTCTTCGTGCGCAGGACGGGGGTCGATCCAGCGGAGCGGGCGCGCAAGCAGACCTCGGTCGAGCGCTACCACCGCCGGAAGGCAATCCTCGTGAAGCTCTCGAACGTCCTCTCCGGCGCAGGGCACGTCCTTCTCGGGTATCCCGTCCGGGGCCTTGTGTTCCTGCTGCTGACGGGGTGCCTGGTGGCGAGCGTGGTGCTGTTCCACGGTCTCGCACATGCGCCGAATCCGGTCCGGAGCGGCGTCTCGATGTTCCGCGTCGGCCTCACCGTCGCGGCGTTCCTTCTCACCTACGGGCTCTGCTTCCGCGACATCGCCTCGCGCAGCCGGCAGGAGACCGCGTAGATGGCTCTCTCCGGGACCCTCAAGGACTTCGGCATCGCCGACATCCTGCAGCTCATCGGGCATCAGACGAAGACGGGGAAGCTCGTCCTCAAGAACGGGTCCGAGGAAGTCGACGTGCTCTTCGTCGAAGGGAACGTCGTCTTCGCCACGGACAACTCGCGGCCGAAGGAGTCGCTCCTCGGCAACATGCTCCTTCGCGCCGAGATCCTCCCCGAGGAGAAGCTCGAAGAGGCGCTCGTCGTGCAGCGGCGGTCCCTCAAGCGCCTCGGCGACGTGCTCCTCGAGCACAACTATCTCGCCGCCGACGACCTCGCCCAGATCATGCGGCTGCAGACCACGGAGACGCTCTACAAGCTCTTCTCCTGGAAGAGCGGCACCTATGAATTCGAGCAGGAGGAGCTGGAGGGATTCAAGAGCGGATTCGAGCCCGTGCGGGCGGAGTCCGTTCTCCTCGAAGGCTTCCGCCGCATGGACGAGTGGCCCGCCGTCCGCAAGAAGCTCCCCTGGCCCGACGCGACGTTCACCAAGCAGAAGGACCTCCCCGACGCGGTGCCGGATGCGCGCGAGCGGGACGGCGAACCCGGCGAGCGGCACCGGAAGATCTACCGGCTCGCCGTCGAAGGTCGCCCCGCGAGCAACATTGCTGACGTCTCCCGCGCGGGCGAGTTCGAGACCTGGAAGGCGCTCGTCGAGCTTTGCGACTGGGGCTACCTGGAGGCGGTCCGCCCCGCCGGGAAGACCGAAGCGATCGCCGCCGCACGCAAGCCGGCGAGAAGCGGGGCGCTCGTCCGACTGGCCGTGGCGACGGCTGCCTTCTGCGCCACCATCCTCCTCGTCCACCTCGCCATTCCGGCGCTGGGAGCGGCTCGCGGCGAGCAGTCCGCGGGGCGAGGCGCCGTGCTCCGGCTCCTCGCCCAGGACCAGATCCTCCGCCTGGAGAGCGCGCTCGAGGTGTACAGGGTCGAACACGGCGAGTACCCGGCGTCCCTGCCGGCGCTCGTCGACGGACAGCTCGTCACGGCCCGCGACGTGAGCTATCCGTTCCGGGATCCCTACCAGTACCGGCGGACCCCACAAGGGTTTGTCTTGCTGCCGCCCCTCGATTAAGTATCGACCCTCCATGGCGGAGCCCTCGGCGCGGCTGGAGCTCACCGACAACGAAGGCGCGAGGGCCCTTGCTGGGGGCAGAAGCGAGAATCTCCGCCTGATCGAGCGGCGGCTCTCGGTCCACATCGGACAGCGCGGAAACGTCTTCCTGATCTCGGGCGATCCCGCCCGCGTACAGCTTGCCGAGCGCCTGCTCGCGCAGCTCAACGCGCTGGTGGAGAAGAAGTACCCGCTCGGGCTCGAGGACGTCGAGCAGGCGACGAAGGTCCTGATGGCGGACCCGGAAGCCGACCTGCGCGAGATCTTTCTCGACACCATCTACGTCACGAGCCGCAACAGGCCGGTCACGCCCAAGGGTTTCGCGCAGAAGTCGTACATCGACGCCATCCGCAAGTTCGACATCGTCTTCGGGATCGGACCCGCCGGGACGGGCAAGACGTATCTCGCCATGGCGATGGCGGTAGCGGCGCTGGTGGAGAGGCGCGTGAAGCGCATCGTCCTCTGCCGGCCCGCGGTCGAGGCGGGGGAGAAGCTAGGCTTCCTGCCCGGCGATCTCGCCGAGAAGGTGAGTCCTTATCTGCGCCCGCTCTACGACGCGCTTCACGACCTGATGGAGATGGACCGCGCCCAGGACCTGCTCGACCGGGGAACGGTCGAAGTCGCGCCGCTCGCGTTCATGCGCGGACGCACCCTCAACGACTCTTTCGTCATCCTCGACGAGGCGCAGAACACCACGACCGAGCAGATGAAGATGTTCCTCACCCGCCTTGGCTTCGGATCGAAGGCCGTCGTCACGGGCGACAGAACCCAGATCGACCTCCCGGTAGGAAAGGCGTCGGGCATGAACGAGGCCCGTGAAATCCTCAAGGATGTCGAGGGGATCCGGTTCATCGAGTTCACCGATCGCGATGTCGTCCGGCACCCGCTCGTGCAGGAAGTCGTCCGCGCCTACGAGGCGAACGCGGCGCGAGTCGCGGCCGCGCGCCTCGCGCAAGCCGAACGACAGGACGCCGGTATGCCGCCTCCGACACCCAAGTAGACAGGAGCTCCCATGTTCCAGCTAGTGGCGTCGCTCGTGCTCGCCGCGACGGCGGCACATCCGGAAGGCCTGCCGTTCATCGAGGACGATTATCAGGCGGCCGCCGCCCGCGCGAAGAGCGAGCACAAGCCGATCGTCTCCGATACCTGGGCGACCTGGTGCCATACCTGCTTGTCGATGAAGCGCTACGTCTTTCCGGATCCCGGCTTGCGTCCGGTGAAGGACGCCGCGGTGTGGCTCTCGATCGACAGCGAGAATCCGAAGAACAAGGAGTTCCTCGACAAGTTCCCGCTCGACGCCTGGCCGACCTTCCTCGTCATCGACCCGGACGATGGGTCGGTGCTCGGGCGCTGGGTCGGCTCGGCCACGCCGAACGAGTTCCGCTCCTTCGTGCAGAAAGGCGTCGAGGCGCTGCACGGGAAGGCGAACACCTCGCCGGCGGAGACCCTGATGCGCAAAGGGTACGAGGCGCGGGGGCAGCGCGATTACGCCGCTGCAGCGGCCGCGTACGGGGAGGCGCTGGACGTAACGCCCAAGGGTGATCCGGCGCGACCGGAACGGCTCGTCCTGCTCGCCTCCGCGCTCGCGAAGGAGAAGAACGAGGAGTCCGCGCGCAAGTGCGTCGCCCTGGGGCTCGCCGAGATGAACGCGACCGGCAATTCGGCCGTCGCGACTGACTTCGCGGCAGTCGTGTCGGGATGCGCCGACGCGCTGCCGAAGGACGATCCGCAGGCGGCGCAGCTCCGGAGCGCGAGCCAGCGCCGGATCGAGGCGCTCCTCAAGGATCGGGAAGCGCCGCTCTCGGTCGACGATCGCAGCGACGCCATGGCGAGCCTGGTCGAGATCTACGACGAGGCCGGCCGCCACAAGGAGGCGGTGGCGATCGCGCGCAAGCGCGTCGCGCTCCTCGAAGGCGCCGCGAAGAAGGCTCCCGACCAGACCATGGCCTCGACCTTCGACGCCCATCGCGTGGACGCTTATCTGTACCTGGGCGAGCCGAAGAAGGCGGAGGCGCTCCTTTCCGAGCGCGAGCGGCAGATGCCGGGCGACTACAATCCGCCGGCGCGGCTCGCCCGCGTCTACTTCGAGCAGAAGAAGCTTCCCGAAGCCGAGAAGTCCGTGGACCGCGCTCTCGGGAAGATGACCCGCGGCCAGCGGCAGATCAGCGTGCTCGGGCTCAAGGCGAAGATCCTCGCCGCTCAAGGCAAGCCGACGGGCGACGTGATCCGCGAGCAGCTCGCCATCTTCCGCGAGCTGCCCCAGACGCAGCAGAACCCGGATACCGAGCGGTCGTTGACGAAGGCGCTCGCCGAGGCCGAGAAGACGGCGGCATCTCGCTAGCGGCGCGGCTTTTTCGCGCCTTTGCGAAGGCGGCGCCGCCGCCGGTGATACACTGCGCGTGCCGATGCCCGGGACCGCCGAAACGACGTTCTGGGAGCGCCTGCTGCGGCGGCGCCGTTTCCGCGCCCTCCTCGCGCTTCTCTGCCTCGCTGCAGTGTCGGTCGTCTCGGCGTTCCTGCTCACGCCTTCGCGGCTCACGCCGCCCATCCCGGGCGACGAGTCGCTCGGGCAAGTGGCGACGAGGACCATCAAGGCCAATCGCGATCTCGACGTGCTCGACGCCGAGGCCACCTCGCAGAAGCGCGAGGAAGCCGCGCGCAGCGTCGGGCCGGTCTACGACTACGACGCGAGCGCGGGCGACGTGCTGCGGCAGCGGATCTCGCAGGCCTTCACGGAGGCGCGCTCCGCCATCGAGGAGTGGAAGCGGCTCGAGCCTGCCAAGGCGGGCCGTGTGCAGCTCGATCTCTCCCACGCCGCCCGTACGAAGAACGCGGACGAGCAGATCCTCCTCCGCTTCCTGCAGACCCGGCGCGACGAGTTCTGGAAGTCGCTCCAGGCGGTGATCGACGACGCCGATTTCCAGGAGCTGGCGCGGGTCGGGTTCGATCCCGCGGTCGAGCGCGCGGCGGAGCGGCTCGCGAACCTCGCCACCGCCGACTTCGCGGTCGCGGAGCGGGAGCTGCTTTCCGCCGATCGCGAGCGCGGGATCGTCGTGCGGCCGCTCCTCGGGCAGGCGGTTGCGGGACCGGAGCGCAAGGTCCGCGACATCGACCGGATCCGCGATCTCGCGAGCCTGCGCGCCGAGGTCGACCGGCTCGCCCAGGAACAGCTCGGCGATCTTCCCGCCGGCGTCCGGCGCGCCGTCGCGCAGATCGTCCGGCGGGCGCTGCGCCCGAATCTCGCCTACGACGATCACGAGACCCGGCGCCGCCAGGACGAGAAGCGCGCAGCGGTGAAGGAAGCGATCCTGCAGGTGCGGCGGGGCGAGAAGATCATCGGCGACGGCGAGACCATCACGAAGACCCACCTGCTCATCTTCCAGGCGATGCGGGCGGCGGGAAGGTCCTCGCAGGACACGCAGGTGAGGTGGGGCGGGGGGCTGTTCGCGGCCCTGGTCTGCTCCGCGCTCTACGTCTTCGCCCGGCGCAACGTGCGCAAGTTCCGGCTCCGCACCCGGGACGTAGTGCTCCTCACCACTGTCCTCGCCCTGCAACTTCTGGTCGTGCGCGGGAGCCTTCTCGGAGCGGAGGCGCTCCGCGACCTGGCTCATGACCAGATTCCCGCTCCTCTCGCGGCGCTTGCGGGAGAGGCGCTCTTCGGGGCCGTTCCCATCGCCGCGGGCTCGATGCTGGTGGGCTTCCTGCTCACCAGCGAGGCGGCGCTGGTGTGGACGGCAGCGTTCGCTCCGCTGGCCGGTGTTCTCGTCGCGGCGGGGTTGCAGCCCGCGGTGCTCGCCCTGGTCGCGGGGGTGGTGGCGGCGGACCGCGTGGCGCACGCGACCAGCCGCGGAGCCGTGTTCGGCGCCGGGCTCTGGACCGCGGGCGCGAGCATCTGCGTCCTGGTCGCGTTCGCGCTCTTCCAGGGGCGCTTCTTGCAGCCGGAGACGGCGGCCGCCGCCGTCGGCGCGCTGGTCGCGGGCGCCGTCCTCACGCCGATCGTCGTCCTGTTCGCCGCGCGCCTGTTGCAGCCGGTGTTCGGCTACGTCACCGGCGTGCAGCTCCACGAGCTCGCGAGCTTCAACCATCCGCTCTTGAAGGATCTGATCGTCCAGGCGCCCGGCACGTACCACCACGGCATCGTCTGCGGCGCGCTGGTGGAGGCGGCTGCGCGAGAGATCGGGGCCAATCCGCTCCTCGCGCGGGTGGGCGCGTACTACCACGACATCGGCAAGGGCAAGAACCCGGTCTTCTTCGGCGAGAACCGCCGCGGCGAGAACCGGCACGACGCCCTCCAGCCGTCCGTCTCCGCGCAGATCATCCGCCGCCATGTCGACGACGGCGTCGAGGTCGCCCACAAAGGGGGGCTTCCGCGGCCGATCGTCGATTTCATCCTCCAGCACCACGGCACGCGCCTCATCGGGTACTTCTTCCACAAGGCCCGCGAAGAGGCACAGAAGCGCGGCGAGCCGCCGCCCGACGAGGCGGAGTACCGCTACCCCGGGGCGAAGCCGCGCTCGCGCGAGATCGCGCTGGTGATGATCGGAGACATGGTGGTCGCGACCGCCCGCTCTGTCGACGAACCGTCGCTGCCGCGCCTGCAGAAGCTCGTCGCCCATGCCATCCAGGCGATCGCGGCGGACGGGCAGCTCGACGAGTGCGATCTCACGCTCCACGACCTCGCCGCCATCGAGCGCAGCTTCGCCCTCACGCTCCTCGGCCTGTCCGGAGCGCGACCCGAGACGCCGCCCGAGGAGAGGCCCGCGTTGCGCGTCCTCGCGCCCGAGCCGAAGGCGAGACTCGCGGGCAAGTAGGCGCCGGCGCCCGGAGCATAGGTGACCCGGAACGTCTTGTGGCTCGGCGTCGTCTCCTTCTTCGGCGACGTGGCGAGCGACATGGTGATCCCGCTCCTCCCCGCATTCCTCGTCTCGCTGGGTGGCGGCGCCGAGGCGATCGGCGTCATCGAGGGCGCGGCCGAGGCGACGGCGAGCGTGTTCAAGTACCTCTCGGGGAGATGGGCCGACCGCTTTCGCAGGCTCCTCCCGCTGGCGGCGTCGGGGTATGGACTCTCCGCGGTGGTACGCCCGATCCTCGCCCTCGCCTCCGCTCCTTGGCAGGTCTTCGCCATCCGCTGCGCGGACCGCGTCGGCAAGGGGGTGCGCACGTCGCCGCGCGACAAGCTCCTCGCCTCGAGCGCGCCTCCGGAACGCCTCGCCGAGGCGTACTCGTTCCACCGTGGAATGGATCACCTGGGCGGGGCCGTGGGACCCCTGGTCGCGTCAGGTCTTCTGTTGCTCTGGCCGGGAAGGGTTCGCCTCGTGTTCGCGATCGCGGCGATTCCGGGCGCGCTGGCGCTCGCCGCGCTCGTGCCGGTACGCGATCTGACCGGCGCGCGGGCAAGTGGCGGCGAGACCGTTCGCAACGCCGCACGGCCACCCTGGCGGGTTCTCGTTCCGGTCCTCCTCTTCACGCTGGGCAACTCGACGGACGCGCTCCTGCTCCTTCGCGCACAGGAGCTCGGCGTCGCCACGGCGCTGGTGCCAATCCTCTGGGTACTCCTGCACGTCGTCCGCGCCGCCTCTTCCTGGCCGCTCGGACTCCTCGCCGATCGTTTGGGCCGCAAGTATTCGCTGGCGGCCGGGTGGCTGCTTTATGCGGCTTGCTACGCAGGGCTCGCCCGGGCGAGCGCATCCTGGCACGCCTGGGCGCTGTTCACGGGTTATGGGCTCGTCGCCGGCCTCACGGAAGGAAGCGAGCGGGCGCTCGTCGCCTCGAGCGTCCCGGAGGAATCGCGCGGCAGCGTGCTCGGCGTGTACAACCTGGTGTCCGGGATGGGGCTTCTCGCCGCCTCACTACTGGCGGGGTTCCTCTGGGACGAGATTTCACCAGCCGCGGCGCTGTTCACCGGTGCCCTGTTCGCTGCTCTCGCGGCAGGAACGCTCGTCCACATGCCTCCGCCTTCGGCTCCGGCCCGCCCGTCGGGCTCCCCCGGCCTCCGCGCTCGCCATGCAGGCAATCCCTGACGCGTCGATACGAGGCGCTTCCCCCTCGCGCGAGGAGGTCGCAATCTTTGCCCCATGCGCGTGGAAGAAGGCCGGGTTGTGTCGATGGATTACCTCGTCCGCCTGGCCTCCGGCCAGGTGGTCGAGACCAGCGTCGGAAAAGCGCCCATCGACTACCTGCACGGTAGCGGGCAGATCCTTCCCGCGCTGGAGCGGGCCCTCGAGGGCTTGCGCGAAGGCGAACAGGCCTCCTTCAGCATCCCCGCCGACGAGGCGTACGGCCCTCGCAAGGAAGACAACGTCGTCACCTTGCCGCGCGGCCTCTTTCCCGCGGAGGTCGACCTCAAACCCGGGCTCTGCCTTTATGCCCGCGCCTCGGGTGGGCAGAGCTACCCGATCACCGTCCGCGAGGTCCGCGAGGATACGGTGCTGGTCGACCTGAACCATCCGCTCGCCGGGGAGCGCCTCTTCTTCGAGGTCACCATCCGCGCCGTCCGCGCCGCGGGCACCGAGGAGATCTTCACCGGCAAGCCGCAGGAAATAGAAGTAGTTTGAATCGGCATTAAAACAGGTCGAGCCAGCGCTTCGCTTCCAGCGCCCGTCCGGGTCTCGCGCCTTTTCCCAGCTCGGCGAACGCGGACCGGCCTCGCGCCGCATCGCCCAGGTGCCAGGCGGCGATCCCTTCCATCCGGAGCGCCTCCTCGACGAAGAGCGGATGCGGCAGACGGCGCGAGAGCGCCGCGGTCGTGTAGCGCAGGCATCCTTCCCAGGCGCCCCGGTTCTGCAGCTGCTTCGCAAGCAGGTAGGGCGGAAGCCCTTCCGCGGGCTCCGCATCCGCCAGCTCCTTGAGACCGAGGACGGTTTCCGGCCCCGCGTCCGCCTCGGCGAGGAGCCTGCGCAGGACCTTCCCGCGCCGCGAGTCGGCGAGCGCCCAGAGCCGCGCCCGCAGCGCGCGCTCCGCGGGTTCGGGCTGGACGAGGCCGAGAGCCGCCGTGAACCGCTCGCGCGCGGTGGCGACGTCCGACACGGCCCACGCCGCATCGCCCGAGCCGGTCAGGAGCGTCGCCCGGAGCGGCTCCGAAAGCTTCGGGTGCGAGAGCGCGAGCTGCTCGGTAGCGCGGGCGGCGGCGGTCTCACCCGCCCGCAACTGCGCGCGGTGCAGGTCCGCGAGGAGCGCCGGATCCCCGGGTTCGAGCGCGACGCAGCGGGAGTACAGGGTCGCGGCCCGCGCCGGATCGCCTGCCGCGAGCGCCGATCCGCCCTCGTGTCTGAGCTCGGCGACCTCGTGGGCGCAGGTCCTCCGGACGATCGACGGCGAGGCGAAGCGCTGCTGGGCGAGGGCGACGGCCCGCGGCGGCGCGGGCTCCGCCGAGAGCCATCCGAGGTACGCGTCGGCGAGAGCGTCGACCTCCACTTCGCCGGTCGAATAGGCGGCTCGGAAGGCCGCCGGCCCGCCCTTCCGGAAGACGAAACGCACGAACGACCCGGCCACCGTGTACGCCCGCGGTCCTGATTCGGCATAGAAAAGCCCTGGCCGGAACAGGCGCCGCGGATCGGGCAGCAGCTTCAGCTCGCGCAGCGCCCGCGCCTCCTCGTCGAGCGTGAATTCGCCAGGCGGCCAGTCGGCGGCCACCGCCGCACCCTCGACGAGCGCCATGTCCGGGACCAGGCCGCGAAGGCGTCCGGGAACTCCGAAGACGCCCGGCGACAAGTCGGCAAAAGCAGCGTGGGCAAGCTCGTGGCGCAAGATGGGGTGAGGCGCGGGGGCGTCGTTCGTGTGCACCTGCCTGAGCCACGGCTTCGTGAAGCTCGTCTCCGCGGCGCCGATGAGACGGCGCTTCTCCTCGGGGTTCCGGTAGAGGAAGACGTCCACCTTCGCGCCGTCGACCGGCAGGCCCGCGAATTCGCGCACCGCGCGCCAGGAGACCTCGGCGTCGCGGGCGAGGAGAGCGCGCTCGGCCGCCGTCTTCTCTCTCGGAAAGTGCAGCACGACGTGGCCGGTGTCGAGAACGCCGCCGAGCTCGCGATCGAGGAGACTCGTGCTGGCGCGGAAATGGAACGTCTCCGCCTGCGAAGAAATCGCGATCGCGCCCGTCCCGCAGGCGATGGCCACGGTGAGGCCCATGCGGCGCCTGCGCCCCGGGCCGAAGAAGAGCGCGAGCCCGGCGCACATCCCCGCGTAGAGGAGCGTTCCGAGCCGGAACAGGTAGAGAGCCGGGGTAGGGCGGATCACCTCGTCGTAGATGGGACCCGGGAACATGCCCGCCAGGTGATCGTAGACGTACACCTGCGGACCGCGGACTACCGGCCAGACCGCAACGCCGAGGGTCAAGAGGAACACCGAGAAGGCCAGGAGTCCGGCCCGGCGGGGGCGCACGAAGCCGCAGAAAGCTCCCATCGTCGCCGCGAGGATGCCGGACGGAACGGCCACGAGCCCGTACAAGACGAGCCCCGCGAGAGGCTCGCAGGCAGGTCGCCGCAGACCGTTGAGCAGGATGATCGCGACCGGAACGAGGAGGAGCGCGATGGCGGTCGAGAGCCCCCGGACCACCGCGCGCAAGGCGTCCGGGGCGGGGCGCGTCGCCTCGGCACGCGAGGCCGCGATCCCCGGCACCGCGCCGAAGAGCCCCGCGAAAAGCGCGATCAGCTCGGCGAGCTCGTAGCCCAGGTGATCGGCCAAGGGTAGGAACGCCGCGCACAACGAGAGCACGACGAGCGCTCCCGCATACACGGCGCGGGTGCGAAGGCCCGGGACGCTTGCTGTGTCCCGAGCCGTCCTGTCATTCTGAGACGGAATGAACCCCTCCGATTCCAATCGGCGTACAGCGCCACGCGAGCCGATCCGCCTGCGCGTCGAGTACCAGCGGATGAACGCGTTCTTCGCCGATTACACCAAGAACATCTCGAAGGGGGGCACCTTCATCAAGACGGCGCGGCCGCTGCCCATCGGGACCCGGTTCCTGTTCGCGCTTTCCGTCCCCGCCTTTTCCGAGCCCGTCCAGATTACCGGCGAGGTGCAGTGGATCTCGCCCGCCGCTCCGGGGACCGAAGCGGGAATGGGCATCCGGTTCCTCTTCGCCGCCGACGAGGAGCGCATCCGCTTCGAACGTGTCGTGCAGGGCCTGATGGAGCACAGCCTCGGTCCCGACGTGACCCGCGGACTGCTCGGCCGAGAGGGCTAGGTCACTCCGGCACGGCGAGGAAGATCGCCCGCGCGCCGGGAACGACTCCGTGCGCGGCGGCCTCGCCGCCGCCGACCTCGAGCACGTACTTGGAAGGTTTGTTGACCCTGCGAAGGGTGTCGGTCTGCGGCGCGGCGTTCGCCACGATACCGACCACCGCCCGATCCTCGCCGAGGAAGATCATGTCGAGCGGGATGAGGGTGTTGTGCATCCAGAAGGCGTGCAGCTCGGGCACCGCGAAGAGGAAGAGCATCCCGCGGTCCTGATCGAGCTTCGTCCGGTACATGAGGCCGCGCTGCATCTCCTGCTCGGTGCGGGCGATCTCGATCTTCACCACCCACGTGCCGCGGCTGGTCTCGAATCGCACCGCCGGCTCGGGCACGGTCGCCTCCTCCCGCGGCGCGGCGCTTCCGCGGCAGGTGAAGGCGCAAAGCGAGATCGCGGCGAGCGCCAGGACCGCGGAGCCTGCGGCGATGCGGCGCATGCGCGGAGCATACGCGCCGCGCTGCGGACCGGCTACCGCGACGTGCGCCCCTTACGGTTTGGCGCAGAACGACGAGCTCGTGAGCTGCCCGAAGAGCGCCTGGAAGCGATCGGGCGGCAGCCGCTCTTTCATCACTTCCAGGTAGGCAGGATCGAGCGCCAGCTGGCGGCACGTCAGCCCCGAAGGACAGCTCGCTCCCGAAGAAGTGCAAGCCTGCGAACAATATCCGCCGGAAGTCCCGGGCGTCGCCAGGCAAGCGAAGCTCTCGCACTCGCTCGACCCCAGATACAGGTACTCGCGTCCGGGCTGGGGACGGAGCTCGGCGCCGTTCGCGTCCTGGAGGTGACAGGGCGCACCGAGATCGCTGCGTGCGCAGGCAAAGGATAGGGCGGCGACCGTCGAAAGAACGACAGACGCGACGCGGCGGGCGGCCTTGTGCATGGCACAGCAAATTTGGGCTTCCCGGCCCGTTGGGCAAGGGGTTGCCCGACCGCACCCGGGCTCCCATGTTGTCCGCGCCATGCGCCTGTTGCCGCTCTGCATTGCCGGCTGCCTGCTCGCTCCGGCGGCCCTCGCCGCCGATAGCGGCGACCAGATCAACGCCGTCCAGAAGCGGCCGCTACGCGAGGCTCGCCGTCTGGAGCTGTGGACGTACGGCTCGATGGGGATCGGCGATCCCTACCTCCAGCGTTGGGGTGGAGGGCTCCGCGCCTCCTGGCACTTCCGGGAAGGCCTCGCGATCGGTCTCGACGCGTCGGGGCTGGGATCCTGGGCCACGCAGGAGCTCGTCATAGCCAAACGCGAGCTGCACGCCCGCGTCCTCGAATCACACGAGCGGGCCGCCGTGGCGGCCGTGGCGTCGATCGCCCCTATCTACGGCAAGGTCGCGCTCCCGGGCGACGCCCTCGTGCACCTGGAGACCTTCCTCGACGCGGGGCTCGGCGGCGCGTTCACCGAGACCGATTCGGGGCGAGGGCTCCGTCCCATGCTGACGGGCGGCATCGGCCAGCGGGTGTTCCTGGGCGACGCCTTCGCGCTCACCGCGCGTCTCGGCGGCAACGTCTACGCGGAGCGCCTCGCCGTCGACGGACGGCCCACGACGCACGCGATGGGGTTCTGGACCTTCCAGCTCGGGGTCTCCTGGTACTGGCCGCAGGCGAAGGAGGATCGATGAGGATCTCGCGCTATCTCGCCTGCGCGCTCGTCCTCGCGGGCGCCGCGCGGGCCGAGGACGCGCCGGCACCCGCGGCACAGCCGGCGGCGGTCGCGGTCAACGCCCCGCCGCCAGGAGCGAAGCCCGCGACGCCTCAGCGTCCGCAGGTGGAGCAGGCGATGACGGAGTTGCCGGCGATCGGAAACGATCCGGCGGTACGCGTCGCGCTTCGCGGCACGCCCGCATCGCTGCCTCCCGTCACGGCGCAGATCTTCCGCATCGGCGGGCGCACCGAGGTTTCGCCGTTCTTCCAGATGTCGGTCGGCGACCCGTTCTACAAGAGCTGGCTCGCGGGGGTCCGCGTCGAGCATCACCTCGACGAACGCTGGTCCCTCGCCGTACACGCGCTCGGAGGGACCTCGTCGGTGGCCGCGCCGATCGATATATGCGGCGGCAATGCCTGCGACGCTCCGACTGCCGCGCGCCTGCGCTCGACGCCGGGGAACGTGCAGATGATGACCGGTATCGAGGGATCCTGGGCGCCGCTCTACGGAAAGCTCTCGCTCTTCGGCGAGAAGACGATCCACTTCGACGCCTACATCGCTCTCGGTCCCGAGCTCTTGCGCGAGACCATCGCCCCCGACACGGCGACCGCGGCGGCAGGACGGTTCGCGCTCGGCGGCCGCGCGTCGATCGGCGAGAGGGTCTTCTTCAGCGACAACTTCATGATCCGGTTCGGCGCGAGCGAAGTCGTCTACGGCTCCGCGGTCCGTGGCCGCACCGAGCTCGAGCGCAAGCTCTCCATCGAGGGAGGCGTGGCGTGGCTCTTCGGCGGATCCCGCTGAAGCGCGGGGGAGGAATGGGGATGCGGGTCCGCGTTGCGCTTCTTGTCTGCCTCATCGGCGGCTCCGCTGCTCTTGCCAATCCGCGGGAGGAGCAGGCTTTGCCCGCGACGGGCGCAGGCCAAAGGCCGGAGCATCCGGAAGACGATGCTGCGCGCACGTTCGCCGCGCTGCACGAGAAGCCCGGCGCCGATCCGCGCCAGCAGGTCGCCCAGATGCTGGGCGCGCTCGACGCGGCCGGGCTGCACAATCTCGGCACGGTCGCCCTCGGCGATCTCTTGCAGGAAGGTGCGGCGGAAGTACGCGCCGCCGCCGCTCAGGAGCTGTCGAAGCGCGCAGCCAACGGCGGAGTCGGGCTCGCGCTCCTTCTCCGCGCGCCGGCCGCGGGTCTCCCCTCGGCGACGGCGGTGAAGCTCGCCCGCGCCCATCTGGAACGGGCGCTGGTCGTCGCTCCCCCCGAGGAAGGGAGCTCGTTCGCGCCGATGCAGGGACGGGCCGCAGAGCCGACGCCGGTCGCCGCGACCGAAGCCGCACCCGCCCCGGAGACCGTTTCCGCGGCGCAGAAGCTGGCCTCCTCCGAGCTCGCGCTTTCGCGGATTCTCGCCGCCTCCGTCCCCGCGGGCGATGCCGCGGAAGGCGATGCGCGTGAAACCGAAGCCCTCGCCGCGCTCGCGGCGGGCGACGTCGACGCGGCGCAGGCCGCTTTCGAGGCCGTGGTGAAGGTCTCCGTCAAAGGGGACGAGTCGAGCGCGCGCCACGAGCGCGCCGTCCTGCAGCTTGCCCGGCTCGCCTATGCCCGCGGCGACGATGCCCGCGCTCAGGCCTGGTACTCGAAGATCTCTCGCGCCGCGCCCGAGTGGCTCGATGCGCTCTTCGAGTCGAGCTGGTCCCATTTCCGTAACGGCGACGACGACAAGGCGCTGGGAAACCTCCTGACCTTGCACGCTCCGTTCTTCCAGGGCCGCTACTATCCCGAATCGTACGTGCTGAAGGCGCTCGTCTTGTACGAGAACTGCCGCTACCCCGAAGCCAGGCGCACGCTGCGCGAGTTCGAGGTCCGCTACCGGCCGCTCCACGACGGGCTTGCCGGCGCGCTCGAGCGGATGCCCACGGCGCAAGCGGCGGTCGATTCCCTCTCCGGAGCGGGTGGGCTCGCCGCGTTTCCGGAGGCCGCGCGCGACGAGGTGGCCCGGGTGATCTCGGCTCCCGAGCTGAAGACCGGATTCGCGCAGATCGCCCAGATCGCGCAGGAGCTCGACTCGATCGATCGCAGACCTTCCTTCCAGCGCACCGCGCTCGCCCGGGCCGCGCTGCCGAAACTGCGCGAGGCGCGGCTCGATCTGCTCCAGTCGGTCGGCGATCGGGTCCGTTCGCGGCTCTCCCTCGAGCGCGGCGAGCTGCGCGAGCTCCTCGGCCAGGGCCTGCGGCTCGACTTCGAGATCGCGGGACGCGAGAAGGAGATCGCCGAGACTCCGGACGGAGCGGTAGCGCCCGTGGCGCAGCATCGAACGCCGCCCACCGTCGACGAGGACGAAGTGCTCTGGCCCTTCGAAGGGGAGTACTGGCGCGACGAGCTCGGCAGCTATCGCTACCAGCTCGGAGAGAAGTGCGCGAAGCCGCGTCCGGCGCCGGCGAAGCCCGTGCGGACCGCGGCAACTTCCGTAGCTTCCGATGCCGTCGCGACGCCCGGTCCAGCAGCGCTTCACTGACCGAGGGCATCGGCGTTCCCTGGGAATCGGAGTTCCCACCGGCGCGGCGCAGCGGTTCCCAGCCGCCGCCGATCCGGGAGTGGTCCGCTCGCGTCCGTGCCTCGCGGGCGGGCCTGAAGGTTGCACCGACAGCGGCCGGGAAAGGAGCCGACCGCTTTCGCGGCCGGCGGAAGGGGTGGACCGATGATGTCGGTGTTCGCCATCGCAGCTCTCGCCGCCGCGGTTTCGCAGGCGCCTGTCGATGGCAAGGCACTTGCGCAGCCCGGACGGGATCCGGGGCTGCTCCATCCAGACGCGCAGCAGATCGTCCGGCAGAAGGACGAGGAGCAGGAGCGCGCCTTGCGCAAGCTCCTTTCGCTGGGCGGTAGCGACGCCGAGCAGGCCGAGATTCTCCAGCGCCTCGCAGCGACGCTCCGTGCTCGCGGACTTTCGCTCGCAATCCGCGCGCAGGCGGAAGCTGATCAGGGCGACCCCGGTGCCGATCGCGACAAGGCGGACGCCCAGGCTGCCCGCACCGAGGCGATCTCGCTCTACCGGCAGCTCCTCCAGCGATACCCGCGCGCGCCGCGGCTCGACGAGGCCCTCTTCTTCCTCGCCGACACGCTGCAGGACTCGGGGAAGGACGACGAGGCCGTGCAGGCCGCCCGCGAGCTGACGCGGCGCTTCCCGAAGTCGCACTGGGCGCCGGCGAGCCACGTGTTCATCGGCGAGCATCTCTTCGAGAAATCAAAGCTCGCGCAGGCTCTCGCCGAGTACCAGGCCGCGGCCAGGGTGGAGACCGACGAGGTCTACCCGTACGCGCTCTACAAGGCCGCTTGGTGCCGCTTCAACCAGAGCGCCTTCCACGACGCGCTCGAGCTCCTCACCAAGGTCGTCGCTGTGAGCCTGGGAGGGGACGCCGCGAATCCGGTCGAGCAGGGCGAGCCGAGCAAGGTGCAGCTCGCACGCGAGGCACGGCGCGACTTCGTCATCGTCTTTGCCCGGATCGGAAAGCCGGAGGCGGCGCGCGAGGAGTTCGCCCGCCGCTTCGGCCGGGTGCCCGGCCTGAAGATGCTCGAGCTGTACGGGAAGCTCCTCTTCACCGAAGGGCGCGATCCGGAGGCGCAGCTCGTCCACCGGCAGCTCCTCGAGATCCACGGCGACCGTCCCGCGGCGGCGCTCGACCAGACGCGCCTGCTCATGATCGCGGCCCGGAGCGGGAAGCGGAAGGACCTGCTCCGCGAGGCGCAGGCGCTGGTGGAGACCTTCCAGCGGGTGCGCCGCGCGCCTGCCTCGCCCGACGAGAAGGAGCAGGTCGACGAGGCGCAGTCCCACGCCGAGGAGACCCTGCGCACCCTCGCGGTCGCGACCCACAACGAGGCGCGCAAGACGCAGCTCGACGACACTTTGGCGGCCACGAAGGCCCTCTATACCGACTACCTGACCCTCTTCCCGGACGCGAAGGACGCGTACGAGATGCGCTTCTTCGACGCCGAGCTGCTCTACGGCCTCGGAGAGAAGGCGAAGGCCGCGGAGCTGTACGAGGCGGTCGCGAAGCAGGACCTGGACGCGATGCGCGCGGGCAACAAGCCAGGCAAGTGGCTCACGAAGGCGGCGTGGAGCGCCGTCGTGTCGCGGGCCGAGGTCGCCGGCGACTCGCAGCCCCGGAAGGACGGGCACGGAACGCCGCAGCCGGCTTCTGCGACCTCGCCGCAGCGGGCGATCACCGCCGACGAGAGCAAGCTCGCCGACGCGTGCCTTCTCTACCTGGACGTGCTCCCCGACGGTCCGCATGCGGTGGAGGTGGCCTTCAAGATCGGCCGGCTCGAGTACCTCGCAGGCAAGCTCGACGGCGCCGAGAAGCATCTGTCCTGGGTAGCCCAGAAGCATCCCGAGAGCGACCTCGCGGAGTATGCGGCGAACCTCGTCCTCGACATCGCGAACCTGCGCAAGGACTACCGCGCGGTCCACGACTGGGCGCTGCGCTTCCTCGCCGACTCGCGCCTGACCGCGCACGGCACGCTCCGCGCCGATCTCGCCCGGGTCGAGGAGCAGAGCGCGTATGCGCTGGCGGAGGGCGTGACCGACGACGAGGGCAAGGCCCGCGCGCTCCTCGACTTCGTCGAGAAGCATCCCGGCGCCTCGCTCACCGACAAGGCCATCTTCGGGGCCGCGGCGGCGCTCTCCCGCGCTGGCAAGGTGGACGACGCGCTCGCCGCCCGGGCCCGCCTCTGGAAGGAGATCCCCGGATCCCCGCTCGTCCCGCGAGCCCTCCTCGCCTCCGCCGCCGATCACGGCGCGGTGGGCGATTTCGGCGATGCCGCCACCCTGCTGGAGAAGTACTTCGCGGGGTACCGGCGCGAGGCGGAAGCGCGCAAGTGGCGCAAGACCCATCCGTCGCCGTCGCGCAAGCCCGAGTCGGCTCCGCTGTACGACGAGGCGAAGGCGCAGACCGGGCTTCACGACGCGGCCGTCCTGCGCGAAGCCCGCAACGAACTGCAGAAGGCGTTGCAGGATCGTCAGGCGGCCCTCGCCGCCTGGCCGAAGACCGCCGATCACGACGAGCAGGTGCAGGCCGCGGCGCTTCTGCGCGCGAAGCTCGGCGAGCCTTCGCGAGCGGCCCGCGACCTCGCGGCCATCGCCCGCGCGGCCCACGGGAAGCCCGGGCTCCAGCTCACCAGCTGGCGTGACGCGGCCCGCCTCTTCACCCGCGTCCGCGAGATCGACCACTCGCGCTGGGCCTGGGCGGAGCTGGAAAAGACGTATCGCACGCTCCCGGCCAAACTCCGCGACAAGCTTCCGCCGGAGGCGGTCGCCGCCGCGGCCGAGGCGCATCTGCAGCTCGGGTCGCGCACCTTCGACGACTTCAAGAAGCAGCAGATCGAGCCGCCGCTCATGCGCACGCTGAACCGCAAGATCTCGCTCCTGCAGCAGGTCAAGAGGCGCGCCGAGGAGACGGTCGCGATGCGCCAGGCCGACCCCGCGGTCTGCGCTCTGGCCCAGCTCGGTGAGGCGCAGATGCTGCTCGCGCAGTCGATCGCGAAGAGCCCGGCGCCGCGCCAGCTGAACCAGGAGGAGCGAAAGCTCTACCGGGCGGCGCTGGAGGAAAAGGCAAAGCCCATCTACGACGAGGCTCGCGAGACCCTGAAGGCCGCCGACGGCAAGGCGCAAGAGCTCGGCGTCTCCTCGCCCTGCGTCTCGCGGGTCTCGACGCTGTTGGAGAAGCTCGACGTGAAACCGGCCCCGCGGACAACGCTCGCCGTGGCGCAGATGCCGCTCGCGCAGGCGCCGTCGTTCGTCGACGCGGACGGCAAGCCGGTCGACGTCGACGCGGGACCGGGCTCGCCCGGGGGGAGGGAACGATGAGGACCTACGGCTCGCTCTTGTTGCTCTTCGCCGCCTCCGGAGCGGGTGCGGCGCCGGACGTTCCCGCGAAGCCCGCCGAGACGGCAGCGGTTGCCACCAAATCCGACGTCCAGGAGCCTGTGCCGGGCGAGCGCGCCCGCCGGCTGCTCGACGAGGCGCTCCTTTCCCTTTCCACCGCGCGCAAGCTGAACGTGCTCGACACGGACGTGCTCACCCGGTTCCGCGCCGCGGCCGAGGCGGCGAAGGACTCGGTGCCCGCGCTCCTCGACTACGCCGTGGCGCTCGATCGCGCGGGCAAGCTGGAGGAAGCGGAGGCGGGCTATCGCGCCGCGGCCGGCGCGCCGGGAGCGGCTGATCTCCGATTCGCGGCGGCGTCGCGCGCTGCCGCTCTCGCTGTCGCCCGTGGCGACGACGGAGCGGCCCGGTCCGCGGTCCAGCTCGCCGCTGCCGCGATGCCCGGCGAGAGCGACCCATTGCAGCTCGAGGCGGACGTAGCTCTCGCCGTGGGCGACGCGCACGGAGCCCAGGCGGCGGCGCGCAGGATCCTGGCTCGCGATCCGGAAGACGTCGACGCGCTCTGCGCTCTCGCCCGCGCGCATCTGATGCTCGGAAGTCCGGGGACCGCCAACGTCCTCGCTGGCCGCGCCGCGCGGATCGATCCACAGGACGCGGAGCCCTTCCTCGTCGAAGCCGAGGCCGCGCGGTCGCGGAGCGATGCGCCAGGGGAGATGGCCGCCATCCGCGCCGCGGCCGCAGCCGACGAAGATTCCGCCGAGGCCGCCCTCGCGCTCGGGCGCGTCCTCTTCGAGCGCGGGCAGAGCGGCGAGGCCATCGACGAATTGATGCGCGCCGCCGATCTCGCCCCGGACGCCGCCGCCGTCCATCTGGCGCTCGGGGTCGCACTCGCCTCCGCCGATCGCAAGCCGGAAGCTGTGGAACACCTGGCGCTGGCGGCTCGTCTCGCGCCGCGGTCGCCGGAGCCGCACTACGAGCTCGCCCGCCTCCATCTCGAAGGGCTCGGCGATGCAAAAGCGGCCCTCGAGCAGGCAAAACTTTTCCTACGTCTGTCCACGAAGACGCCGCCCCCGGGGCACCCGATCCACGCCTTGCTCCAGCGGTGCGAGGAAGCGCTGAAGAGCCGGACGCAGGCATCGGTCGTGCAGTAGCCAGGGGGCAGCGGCCGCGAGCAGGCAGACGCCTGCCGGCTACCTCGCTCGCAGTACGGGGGCGGGGAAGGAAGGCCGCACGGTGGGAGGGGTGGACGTGATGGCACGCAGGTTCGTTCAGGCAGCGCTGGCGGCGATGGTCGCAGCCGCGGTCCCCGCATGGGGGGCGGGCAAAGAGCCCGCCCGCGAGGAGGCGCCTACGAAACCACGCCGCACGGTGCTCCACTTCGGCGAGGACGACATCCGAGGCGCTCTCACGCGTCCCGACGGCGAGCTGGTCCAGGCGCCGCGGAAGGTGACCGAGAGCAGTCTCTTGCGCATGCGGCGGAGCTTCGTTGACCGCGCCCTCTCCGGAGTGGCGCACGGCGAGTCGCGCTAGACACGGGAGCGGGCGGGGGCGATGGCAATCGCAATCCAACTCAAGGTGTACGAGGGCGGGAAGCTGAAGTCGGCGCGGCTGTTTCGCGCCGAGCAGATCCGGCTCGGGAGCGGAACCTGCGACCTCGTGCTCGAGGGTCCGGGGGTCCTTCCCACGCACGCCGTGATCGATGCGGGCGCGACGGGGGCGGTCCTGCGGGCGTCAGGGAGCGCCCCTATCCACCTCAACGGGCAGCCCATCATCGCCGCGCCTCTGCGGCACGGCGACCTCATTTCCATCGGCGACCTGCGGGTGATGGTGGAGCTCCGCGCGAACGCGCCGGGCCAGCCGGAACGCCGGCCCCGGCTGCAGCTCATCCAGGGCGAAGAGGACCCGCATACCGAGCCCGATCACCTCCGGCCGGCGCTCTCCGTCGTCCGGGAGGCAGCGCAGCTCTTCGAAGAGGCCCGCCACGCTGACGGCGGCCTGCACGCGCAGATCCCCGAGATGGATTCGCCGTCGCCGATTCCGGTGAGCGCGACGGGCGCGATGGCGGCGGCTCCGATTGCGCCTCCTTCCGTGGAACCGGTCGCGGCCGCCGTGCCCCGTCCTGCGACGCCTCCGCCGATTCCGGCGTCGAGCCTCGTCGGCGGCGACTGCATCGAGGCCGAGCTCTTCTGGGGCGAAACGCGGCTCGCGGTATGGCAGCTCGCTCCGGGCCAGGAGCTGACCGCGGGTACGGCGCCCGGTTGCCAGGCGCAGCTCGAGGGCCTGACCCGCGCCGTGGTGGTTCGCAGCGACGCGAGCGGATGGGTCGTCTGTGCTCCCCGGCCCTTGACGCTGGCGTTGACCGAGAACGGCAAGACCACCCTCGGTCCCGAGCTTCTCGTGCGCGGCCGTAGCCAGGCCGATGCCCAGGGGCTCCTGATGTCCCTGCCCGCGAAGGGGGTCGCGCTCCTCGGCGCGGGCCAGGTCGCGCTGCGGGTGCGAAGAGTCCCGACGCCGCCGCAGGTCGCGGCGGAACCGACCGACTGGAAGGGCATGGCGAGCGCCACCGTCGCCGCGCTCGTCCTCGTCGTCGCCATGAAGATGCTGAGCCAGGGTGTCCCGCCGCCGCGATACGGCGCGGAAGCGGAAGTGATCCGCCCGAAGCCGCTGATCGTGCGCACGACGCCGAAGCCCACCGATCCGCTGGCGCCGGTCGACCGGTCGCAGAAGGCGGAAGGGCGCAAGGATCCGGGCAAGGCGGTCGCGCGCCATCAAGGTCAGGAAGGCCAGGCGGGCAGCAAGACGGCTCCGCGTCGCGACGCGCGAGCGGAACGGGCCCGCGACGAGCATTCCATCGTCGCCTCGAGCGGCCTCCTCAAGGCGCTCGGCGCCGGCAAGGGCGCAAGCGACGTCTTCGGCGTCGCCCTGGAGAAGGGCGTGAAGGACGCGATGGGGCACCTCACCGGCCCGCGTGCGGGAGAGGCCCGCGGCGACGGCGGCATGGGGCTCCGGTCCCTCGGAGGCCGTGGAGGCGGCGGTGACGGCTCGGGTCTCGGCCTCGCCCGTATCGGAACGAACGGCATCGGCGGCGGCCTCGCCAACTACGGCGAAGGCAAAGGCGGACTGCGCGGCAAGGAGAACGTCGAGATCGGCCTCGGCCCCGGTAAGCCGGTGGTGGTCGGCAGCATCGACCCCGAGCTCATCCGCAAGGTCGTCCACGACCACCGCGCCCAGATCCGGACCTGCTACGAGACGCAGCTCACCTCGAACCAGAACCTCGCCGGCAAGGTGGTGAGCGCCTGGACCATCGACCCCGCGGGGCTCGTCACCGAGGCGCACACGCAGGAGAGCACGCTGCACGACAAGACCGTGGAGACCTGCGTCGCGAACAAGATCAAGACGTGGAGATTCCCCATCCCGAAGGGCGGCGGCGAGGTGTTCGTCACCTATCCCTTCATCTTCACGCCGGGAGGCTAAGTCCGATGCTCGCCGCTGCCCTTCTGCTCGTCGCCGCACCCGCAACGCTTCCGGTGACGCAGCGCGGTCCGTTCGTGGAGATGCAGGCCGGTCCCCAGGTGCTCTTCCGTGGGCACGGCGTGGTCGGGACCGGGCCGGAGGTCCGCCTCGATGTCGGCCTCGGCGTGAGCGAGCGCTTCGCCTTCGAAGGCTGGGTCTCGGGCGCGCTCGAGAACGCGCCTCTGCGTGCGCCCGGAGACGAGTCGCGCCTCGGCGCTGGCCTCGCGGCCCGGGCCCGCGTCTACCAGTTCGACTCCGAAGGCAAGCTCGCGCTCTGGGGTCGTGCCGGCGCGGGCTTCGCGAGCAGCTCCGGCCAGTCGGGACCGCTCGGATTCGGCGGCGCGCAGATCCTCTGGCAACCGTTCGTGAAACGGTTCGCCTTCGGCATCGAGGCCGACGCGCTCCTCATGCGGGGCGGGGCCGGTTTCGCCGTGCTGCCTTCCCTGCGCTGCGCCCTATAAGGCTCTTCTCACTACGGAGGAGCGGGCTCTGCCTGCGACGGGCGGAGCCCGCAGGGCGGAGCATACGGATGGCGCGATGGGCGAAGCGGCGCTAACGTCGCTCGCCTATCGTGATCGTCAGGACGAACCCGCGTACGTGCGAAGAGTGGTCGCTCGGCGACCTCGAGACGCTGCGGCTCGTCCTCCGCGGCGGATCGGTGATCGACTGGCGGCGCGTCCACTTCGCCACCAAGGAAGAGGTCGATCGCTACCTGCGCCTCTGCCTCTTCGAGCCGGAGGATCCGTTCGATCGCGCCCGGCTCCAGGACGTGCTCGACCAGGCGGTGCAGTACCTGCGGATGACGTTTCGGTACCGGGTCGCCGAAGAGGTCGCGCATCCCCGCCAGATCGAGGATCTGTTCCTCTGGGCGTCGGGAGTGAAGGAGCCGAAGCGGCTGCGGCGGATCGCCTGCATCGCTTTGAAGCTCATGCACGTCGTCCATCACGTGCAGGCCCGCGCTCTTCTCCATCGTGCCCGGATCGCGGAGGACGAGCTCGCCCACCTCGCCACGGCGCGGGTCGATCAGGCCGTCGCCGAGCTTCGCCGCGAGGGGATGCCGATCGTCGCGGCCGCAGGGAGCGTGAAGACGAAGCACAGCATCCTCACCAAGCTCCTCGCCAAGAAGGAGAACCTCGCCGCCCAGGTGTACGATCGCGTCCGCTACCGGATCGTCGCCGCCAGTCGCGACGACGTGCTCCCGCTCCTGCTCCGCCTCTGCGACGTGCTCCTGCCGTTCGCTTTCGTGGTGCCGGGCCAGACGCAGAACACGCTCTTCGACTTCAAGAAGCTCGTGCAGGGGAGGGCGGAGCTGCGCAAGCTCTCGAGCGAGCTGCAGGCCGGCCTCGATCTCGAGGCGCAGGACCGCAGGTCGGGGCACGCTCCCCGCCGCAACGAGTTCAGCGGAGAAGGCTACCGGGCGCTCAACTTCGTCGTCGACCTGCCCGTCCGGCTGCCCGAGCGCGCGGTCGATCCCGGCGATCCCCTCGTGACCTTCTGCATGCTCGAATTGCAGCTCGTCGATCAGGAGACTGCTCTCGCCAACGAGCGGGGGCGCAACTCCCACGCCCGGTACAAGAAGCGCCAGCTCCGCACGGTCCTCGCGCGCCTGTCCCGGGGACTCGTCGTTCCCAAGCGGACGCAATCGCGGAAGGAGACTCCTTGACGCGAAACAGGCCGGGCGCTACTTCCGGGCGCCGCGGCACCGTAGCCAAGCGGTAAGGCAGGGGTCTGCAAAACCCCCATTCGGCGGTTCGATTCCGCCCGGTGCCTTCCTTTTTCCATGTTTCAATCCTGGTACGCGACCTGCCCCCGAGGCGCCGAAGGAGTGCTCGCCGCGGAGCTCGCCGGGATCGGCGCGAAAGGGATCCGGCCGGGGCGGGGCGGGGTTCGATTCACCGGCGAGCGCGACGTCGCCTTGCGCGGATGCCTCGCGCTCCGGACCGCGCTGCGGGTCCTGGAGCCGATCGGCGAGTTTCCTGCCGAATCATCCGACGATCTGTATGCCGGAGCCCGTTCGCTGCCCTGGGAAGATCTGATCGGAACCGGCGATAGCATCGCCGTGTCGGCGACGGGCCGCGCCTCGGGACTCTCCCATACCCGGTTCGTCGAGCAGCGCACGAAGGACGCCATCGTCGACCGCCTGCGAGAGGTGCGTGGCGAACGGCCCGCGGTCGATCCGCGCGCACCCGACGTCCTCGCCGTCGTCCATCTCGCTGAAGGGCGCTGCAGCGTCTCGCTCGACCTTGCCGGAGACCTGCTTTCGAATCGAGGCTATCGCGTCCGCAGCGTCGAGGCCCCCCTTCGCGAGGCGCTCGCCGCGGCGGCCGTGCTCCTGAGTGGCTGGGACGCGACGACGCCGCTCCACGATCCGCTCTGCGGCTCCGGGACGATCGCCATCGAGGCCGCGCTCGTCGCGCTCGGCCGCGCGCCGAATCTGCGCCGCGAACTGGCGTGCGAACGCTGGGCGCGGACGAAGCAGAGCGATCGCGCGACGCTCGGACGGCTGCGGGAGGAGCTTGCGGCGACTGAGCGTCGAGCTGGCATTCCCGCGATTGTCGCCTCGGATCGCGACCCGGAAGCGGTCGCCGCGGCCTCGGCGAACGCGCGCGCCGCGGGGGTCGCGGTGCGCGCGTTCGAGAGCGATGCCCGCTCCATCGCCCCGCTCGACCCACCAGGCTGCATCGTCGCGAACGTCCCCTACGGCGAGCGACTCGCCGCGGGGTCCCGCAAGCAGCTGAAGAGCTTCTACCACTCGCTCGGAGACGCACTTGGCGCCCTGCGAGGACATCGGCTCGCGCTCCTCAGCGCGAGCGAGGATTTCGAGAGCGCTTTCGGCCTGCGGCCCAGGTCGCGCGCCGTCCTCTGGAACGGCCCGCTGCGCTCTACGCTCTTCGGTTACCTGCGGTGATCGATCGCCCCTCGCCGGCGGTCCTGCTCCTTGAAGTCGTATTCGTCGCGGTAGTTCTCCACGTCCGGATCCGCCTCCGCCGGCCTTCGCTGCGGAGGTCTCGTCGCACGCACACGCCTCTCGCCGTTCCGCCCGCCGTGCTCGCTCGTCGCTTCGGCCATCGTGCGCCTCCTCTGTCGGAAAGGTGACGACGGTCCGTAGATTGTTCAATCCTGGGCGCTCGGGCGCCCGCCCGCGGGGCATGCGGGCCTGGGAGGGCTCTCGGGCCTGACGAAGCGCAACGGGCGTCGGACTCGAAGTCCGGCGCCCGGATCGGAAACCAAAAGGAAGGAGTGCCCAGGGCGAGATTCGAACTCGCACGCCTTACGGCGCCGCCCCCTCAAGACGGTGTGTCTACCAGTTCCACCACCTGGGCGATGGTCGGGAGCGGGCTTCTAGCACCGCGCCTGCGACTGGGCAAGCCGCTCACCGCTTCTGCGGAGACTGCGAAGGAACGGTGGACGGCGTCGCGTCCTGCTTGGCAGGCGCCGATTGGTTCGCGCCTGGTTTGGCGGTCGGCGCCGCGGGACCGCCAGCCTGGTTCCCCGGAACCGGTACCGCTGCTCCTCCCGTCGCGGGTGCGGGAGCCGTCTGGCCAGTGGGGAGTGCCGGCGTGTCCGAGCCGCCAGTGGTCTTCTTCTTCGCCGCATCCTCGGCGGCGATGTTCCGGTTTGCCCGCATCACCGAGTCGCTATGCGAAGAGCGATAGGCGAGCGTCAGCGAGGTGATCATGAAAATCGCCGCGCACACCTCGGTGACCTTGGCGAGGAACGTCACTGAACCGCGCCCGCCGAAGACGGAGGTGCTGCTTCCGCCGCCGAGCGCGGACATGGCGTCGCCTTTACCGGGCTGCAGCAGGATGACGAACATCAGGAAGACGCTGACGATGACGTGCAGCGCGATGATGAACCAGGGACCCATGGGGCGGCGAACGCTACACGCGAGCGGGCCGGCGCGCAACTGCGGCCGGCCCGCCCCGAGGCTCTTCGTAAGCGGCCCCCCGACTGCTCCCGAAGACGGTCTATAGAGACTTCAAGTATTCGACGAGGTCGGTCGTCTGACTGTTCGGACCGGTTGTCAGGCCGAGCCCTAGGTCGGTGTTGTAGTGGGCGACCACGTCGGTGAGCGTCGCGTAACGACCGTCATGATAGTAGCGGCCCTTCGCGGCCGGATTGGTCACGAAGGTCTCGCTCTTCGTGAAGACTCCGCGGAGCGGCGTGGTCCGGTAAGCCGAGATGGCAGTTCCCGCGGGACCCGAGATCGACGCCGGCGTCCGGTCC
>JBJMQD010000408.1:0-4060 GCA_045802855.1 Myxococcales bacterium
CCCGGCGGAGCCGGGAGGAGGTCGTCGTGTCGTCTGCAAATAAAAGCACGATCGTTCGTTCTGTAGTGGTACCCGTCCTGGGACAGGTGGATCGTGGCGTCGCACCCGTCCCGGGACAGGTGGATCATGGCATGGCACCCGTCGTGGGACTGGTGGATCGTGGCGCGGCACCCGTCCTGGGACAGGTGGATCGTGGCGTCGCACCCGTCCTGGGACAGGTAGATCGTGGCGCGGCACCCGTTCTGGCACGGGTGGAGCGGGGCGCGGGCGCGGTGCTGGAGCAGGTCAAGCGTCGCAAATCACTTGTCCCGGGACGGGTGGAGGCGCTGGGGTTCGTACGCGGGCTTGGCTGGAAGCTGCTCTCGGTGGTCGCTCCCGAGCGCGCCGAGCGGGATGCCGCCGATCTCTTCCGGCAGCCCACGCGCTCCGGAGTCGCGGGCGAACCGTTCGTTCCGTGCTACGCCGGCAAACGGTTCTCGGTAGAGACGTCGAGCGGCGTCCTCGCCGCGTGGCAGTTCGGCGAGGGGCAGGGGCCGACGGTGCTCGTCGCCCACGGCTGGAATGGCGCCGCGGCGCAACTCTTCCGTCTCATCGCGCGGCTCGTCCGCGGCGGATTCGAGGTGGTCGCGTTCGATCAGCCCGCGCATGGACTCTCCGGCGGAACCCGCACCGACGTCGCCGACATGGCCGACGCCATCCGATCGGTGGCGTTCCGGGTGCGGCCCGTGCATGCCGTCGTCGCCCATTCGCTGGGAGCGACGGCGGCGGCGCTCGCGATCGCTCGCGGCGCGGCGATCCCCCGGGCGGTGCTCATCGCTCCCCCCGTCGAGCTGCCCTACTTCGCTCGCGGCTTCGCGCGCCGGCTCGGCCTGCCGCCCGCGCGGGCCGAGGGGATGCTGCGAAAGCTGGCAGAGGTGACGGGACCTGTGGAGGCGCTGGACCTGCGACAGCTCGCGCCGCGGCAGCGTGCGGCGCTCCTCGTCCTGCACGACTTCGACGACCGCGAGGTCCCCTTCGCCCACGGCGAGGCGCTCGCGTCGGCGTGGCCGGGGGCGCGGCTGCGGTCCCTCCAGAACCTCGGCCACCGGCGGATGCTCCGCGAGCCTTTCGTCCTCGACGAGATCGTCGACTTCCTGCGCGAGGGGCAGCAGGAAGGCTTGCAGCAGATCGCTTGAAGGCGTCAGCAGCCCGGGCTCGTCCCGCGTCAGCGCCCCCGCCCGCTCGCCCCGCGCCCGCGGCCGCGCCGGGGGGACGTCGCCGGCCCCGCGACCGCCCGCCGTGATCCCGTCCTCTTCGGCTGGGGCCGCAGCGCGCCCGGCCTCGCCGCCCGCGAAGGCGGACGCGCCTTGCGCTTTCCCTGCCCGACGTCGTACGCGCGCTTCGCCGATTTGCGCGTCGCAGCCTTCCCCTTGGCGGGCGGCTTCAGCGGAACCCCCGCGCGGCGCGCCTTGGAGAGCCCGATCGCGATCGCCTGCTTGGTCGACCGCGCACCGTGCTTGCCTTCGCGAACGTGATCGATCTCTTCGTGGACGAACTCGCCGGCCGCGGTGGTGGGACTCTTTCCCTCGCGGAGATCCTGCTTCGCCTTGCGGGTAGTGGACTTCGTCGGCATCGCGTCCTCCCGGGCCCGCGCTTTGCGAGCCCGGGAGGAACGTGGAGCAGCCCGCGCCGTCGCGCAATGCGCGAGATCACCCTGGCGCGGAGATCGAGCGGACTACTGGAGCAGCCCTTCCGTTCGCATCGCTTCCTTCACCGCGGGCCGCGCCGCGATCCGCTCCACGTACGACTTCACCGGCTTCCAGCGCGACAGATCGATGTTGAGATAGTTCGTCCAGTTGAGGACCGTGAACAGATATGCGTCCGCCACCGTGAAGCGGTCGCCGAAGAGGAACTGCTTGCCTTCGAGATTGCGGGCGAGGAAGTCGAACTTCTTCTCCAGCCCCTCTCGCGCGAAGGTGTGGGTCGTGTCGGCCAGGTTCTTGTTCCAGAGCAGACCGAAGCTCTTGTGGATCTCCGTGGCGATGTACGTGAGCCACTCCTGCAGCCGGTACCGCTCGGGCGTACCCGGCTTGGGGGCGAGCTGCCCGTCGCCTTTCTTGTCGGCGATGTACTGCACGACGACCGCGCCCTCGGTCAGGATCGACCCGTCGTCGAGCTGCAGCGCGGGCACGTAGCCCTTGGGATTCAAGGCGCGGAAATCGGCGCCGGACGCCGTCTTGCCGGCCTTGGTGTCGACCTTTTCGATATCGAACTTCAGACCCGCCTCCCGGAGCACGATGTGGGGCGAAAGCGAGCAGGCACCGGGCGAATAGAACAGCTTCATGTTGACCTCCTGATGATGGAAACGGAGCTCGGAACGTCTCGGAGCGCCGGCTTCGATGCCCGAGGGCGCATCTGGATGCGCCCCGGCACGGCGTTCGTCAACCCGCGCGCGTGCCGTCGTCGTTCCAGCCGTTCGCCGAGTCGCCGAGCGGGCCGCGCTGGGGCCGGACGATGCAAAACCGCTGCCCGGTCGGCGCTTCCATCACCCACCACCGCTTCAGGTACTGGATACGCCGGGCTCCGAGCGCCTCCAGCCTGCGCGCCTCGGCCTCTTGATCGTCCGCCTCGATGTCGAGGTGGATCCTGCTTTCGTGGTCCACCGCCTGTACGAGGAGGAGCGGTTCGTCGGGACTCGTCGTAAGCTCGCGATACGTCGGGAAGTCGGGATCCGGCGGTTTCACCTTCCTCCCGAGCGCGGCGCTCCAGAACCGCGTGGCGCTCTCCACGTCGTCGCTGCGGCAGTCGATCACGAAGGTGCTGAGCCGGCTCTTGTGCATGTGGTCCTCGCGTGCGAGGACGGTTGCGTACCACGAGCGCGAAAAGTCCGGAGAGCAGCGTCGCCAGTCGCGGAGCGCGGGAGCGCGGAGCGTCCATGGGTCTCGAATTCGCGGAAGAGGTGGCCATCCTCCGGATGGATTTCGGGAAGGCGAACGCGATCGGGGACGCCTTCCTGCAGAAGATGTCCGCGCTTCTCGAGGAGGTCGCGGCGCGGAAGGCTCGTGCGCTCGTCCTCACCGGGGACGGACGGATCTTCTGCGCGGGCCTCGATCTTCCCGCCCTCCTCGATCGCGGCGCCGAGGAGATCGGCGCCTTCGTCGATCGGTTCTCGACGTTCATGCTGCGCGTGTTCGAGCTGCCCATCCCGGTGGTGGCCGCGATCGACGGACACGCCGTCGCGGGCGGATGCGTGCTCGCGCTGCAGACCGACTTCCGGGTGATGTCCGCGGGAACCATCGGGCTCAACGAGGTGCGTATCGGCGTCGGTCTCCCCGCCGTGGTGCTGGAAACGCTGCGGCTGCAGGTATCGCCCTCGTCGCTGCGCACCATCGCGCTCGAGGGGCGGCTCTTCGAGCCGGACGCGGCGCTCGCCATCGGTCTCGTCGACGAAGTGGTCCCGCCCGATCGGCTGATGAGCCGTGCGATGGACAAAGCGCGCGACCTCGCGTCGGTGCCCCCGGTGGCGTTCGCCCGCATCAAGCAGTCGCTCCGCGCGCAAGTCGCGGAAGCGGCCCGGCGCGGCGCCGCCAGCGACAAGAAGGTGTGGGCAACCGGCTTCGCGTCCTCCGAGACGCAGACCATCCTGCGCGAAGTGGTCGAGCGGCTGCGGAGGAAGCGCGGCTGACGCTCAGCGCGGGCGCGTCTCCGCCAGAAGCTTCGTCCACTCGGAGAGAAGCGCCTCCGCGTCGCTCGAAGCGGCCTGGGCAGCCTTGACCAGCGCGGGAGTCGGCGCCGCGTCGACCTCCTCGACGTGGACGAGAAGCTCGGAAAGCTCCGTGTTCAGCGACGTGAGCGAGCGGGGCTCCTGATCGGCGCCGCGACCCCTGCGCCTGCCCTTCGTCTCCAGCGCGGCGAGCTTCGCGTCGAGCGTCGGATTTGTCCGACCCGCACCGGCGCGCGTCTGCCGGATTTCCGTCACCGCGCGCGTCGTACGCCCGAGCACGTCCGCCAGGCGGAGCGCGAGATCGTGCTGCTTGCGCAGATCCTCGATCGGCACGTGCAGCCGGGGGTCCATCTCGAT
>JBJMQD010000418.1:0-5968 GCA_045802855.1 Myxococcales bacterium
AAGCTGGTGTCGAGGTTGCTCTTTCCCGCCGGTGGCGAGCTGTCCTCGGCGATTCCGTAGGAGGCGAGGAACGACAAGCGTTGCGCGAGGCGCGTGGACAATTTCGCGACATTGGTGAGGAGCAGCCGCGGGCCTTCGGGAATGTTGACGAGCGCCACGGCCTCGTCACTGAAGATCGTGTCGTGCGTGAAGGCGTAGCGGAATGCGAATCCCGCCGTCGGGGCGGCGATCGCCCGGTCGTCGAGGTTTACCCGAGTCGGGTAGTACTGGAACCGGTATTCGCGTCCGGCGCGAAAGCCGGCATCGAGGCGCAGCGCCTCGGTCTGGAAATCGCCCTCCTTCACGTCGGCGACCCGGAACGAGAAGCCGCCCTCTCCGGTCGGCCTCGCCTCGTTGGATTTCAAGTGATCGGTGTCGGCCGCTGCTTCCACGTAGACCGCGACGCCCGGGTTCAAACGGCGATCCGCCCGCAGCGAGAGCGCCCCGTTCAGCGCCGTGGTGCTGCTCACCGCGGTAGTCGGGTCCGTCGAGCGCCCGTAGGCCGCGCTCACCTTGTAGCCGAAGATCCAGGTCGCGGTCTTGTGCTGCCCGGCCGATCCGAACGTGAAGGTGGCCGTTTCCGAGTTGCCTCTCAGGATGATGGCGCCGAAGGCGAGATTCCCGGAAATCGTGGGCCCGGACTCCGCGGCAGGCGGCGCGCCGGGCGCCGTCGCGACCGGTGCCTGGGCCAGCAACGCCGAGACGAGACAAGAGATCATGCCGCCCTCCTCGAGCTTTTCCGCGCTCCGTACGGGCGCACGGGATGCGCGCAGTAGCCGTTCGGATGGCGGCCGGAACTGTACCGAAAGGCGTATGACAAGGCGCCGTGACCCTGCTGCGTGCCGCCTCCTTGTCGCTCGCCTTCGGCAGCCGGACGGTCTTTCACGACCTGACGCTGGTCATCGAAGAAGGAGAGCGGGTCGGCCTCATCGGAGTGAACGGGTCGGGAAAATCGTCGCTGATGAAGATCCTCGCGGGGGCCATGCCGCCCGACACCGGCGAGTTGCAACTGCGGCGAGAAGCGCGGGTGACCTATCTGCCGCAGGAGCCGCTGTTTGCTCCCGGAGCGACGATCGAGTCGGAGCTGTCGGCGGCGAACCCCGCCTTGCGCGACGCGCTTGCCGCCCACGACGCTCTTTCGCGGCGGCTCGAACGCGGGCCCGCCGGCGAGCGCGACCTGGAACAGCTCGCGGACCTCTCCCACCGCATCGAGCAGCTCGGTGGATGGGACACCGGCCACGAGGCGCGCACCCTCCTCGATCGCCTGGGGGTGAAGGAATGGGATCGCCCTCTCGACGATCTCTCGGGCGGGACCCGCAAGCGGGTCGCGGTGGCGCGCGCCCTGCTGACGAGACCCGATCTGCTCCTCCTCGACGAGCCGACGAACCACCTCGACGCGGACACGGTGGACTGGCTGGAGGAGGAGCTCGATCGGCTCTCCGGCGCGCTCCTGCTCGTCACGCACGACCGCTACTTCCTCGACGATCTCGTGGACCGCATCGTCGAGATCTCGCCCGGGGAAGGGCTCGGCTCCTACCCGGGGAACTACCAGGCCTTTCTCGAAGCGAAGGAGACGGAGCGCGAGCAGGACGAATTGTCGGCGCACAAGCGCGAGCGCTGGATCGCGCAGGAGGTGGCCTGGCTACGGCGCGCTCCGGAGGCGCGGCGCACGAAGAGCAAGGCGCGCATCGAGCGCGCGCGCAAGCTGATGGGGGAGAAGGGCCTCGCCCGCAAGGAGACGGCGGGCCTGCAAACCGCGGCGGCGCCGAGACTCGGACATACCGTGATCGAGGCGCGCGGCGTCGGCAAGTCGTTCGATGGGCGCCGGGTCATCGAAGGAGTCGAGCTCATCCTCCAGCGTGGCGAGCGCATCGGGATCGTCGGGCGCAACGGCGCGGGCAAGACGACCTTCCTGCGCGTGCTCCTCGGAGAGCTTCCGCCCGACCAAGGCGAGGTGGTGATCGGGAAGAACACGCGGGTCGCGTATTACGACCAGCAGCGCGCGCAGCTCGATCCGGAATGGACGGTCTACGAAAGCGCGCTCGGCGAGCGCATCCGCGGCGACGTGCGGCAGAGCGAGGACTACGTCGAGCTTTCCGGCAGGCGGGTCGCGCTGCGCGACTATCTCGACGACCTGCTCTTCCCCGTGCCGGTGCAGAAGATGCAGGTGAAGGCGCTCTCCGGCGGCGAGCGCAACCGGCTCCTTCTCGCCCGGCTCTTCCTCCAGGGCGCGAACGTCCTCGTCCTGGACGAGCCGACCAACGACCTCGACCTGGTCACGTTGAACGTGCTCGAGCAGCTCTTGCTGCAGTTCACGGGAAGCGTGCTTCTGGTAACGCACGACCGCTACTTCCTCGACAAGGTGGCGACGTCGATTCTCGCGTTCGACGGCGAAGGCCACGCGGTTCGTTATCCGGGCAATTACGAAACCTACACCGCGCTCCGTCCGGCACCCGGTGGCGTTGCCGCTGCCGCCGTGAAGTCCGCGGCTCCCGAGAAGCGCGCGAAGCCCCGCAAGGCCGGAAAGCTCTCCTTCAAGGAGCAGCGCGAGCTGGAGAGCATCGAATCGCTCATCGAGGCAGCCGAAGCGGCCAAGGCGGCGGCCGAGAAGAGCCTGTCCGATCCGCAGACGTACGCCCGCGAGCCGCACCGGATCGCGGAACTGCAGCGGGAGATGGAACGAAGCAGCGCGGAAGCCGATCGCCTCTACGCGCGCTGGCAGGAACTACAGGACTTGCAACGATCTTCGGAGTGAGGAGGCAGCGCCCGCGCGGGGCGCTGCCCCCTCGAAAAGCGGAATTACGGAGTCAGTTCCCAGAACCCGCGCCCGAAGGTGGCGGCGCGCATCACCGTCGAATCGGACGAGATGTAGAAGTCAGTGACGTTCACGAGCGGCAGTGCGTTGCCGAACCGCGCCCAGGTGGCTCCTCCGTCGACCGATCGGTACACGCCGAGATGCGTACCCGCGTAGAGGGTCGCGGAGGCGTTCGGGTCGGCAACGATGCTGTTCACCGGCACGCCGAACGGGAAGCCATTGCTCGCCGCGGCGGTCCCATCGATGGCCGCGAACGTGGCCCCGCCGTCGGTCGACTTCCAGAGGTGGTTCTTGGTGGCATCCGGCGCCACGGAAGCGACGTAGACGATCTGCGCGTCGACCGGATCGAAGGAGACGTAGCTCATGCTGAGCCCGTTGTTCGGCGGCGTTCCGGCGAGCGTCCATGACGTGCCGCCGTTGGTGCTCAGGTACACCTTCCCGCCGTTCCACACCGTCCCGAGCACGCTCCCGTTCGACTTGGCGATCCCGACCCCGCGGATGTTGCCCGTGGTCGGCAGGCCGGTCACGGGGAGGGCGGTCCAGGAGCCCGCGTAATTGACGGACTTGTAGACCTTGAGATTGGCGTACGTGTAGACGGTGTTCCCGGTAGCGTCGCCCTCCCAGGGCTTGATCACCGTGTTGAACGGCGCCGTGCTGGAGTTGTTCGACTCGAGGATGCCGCTGGAGGCGCTGACGAAGGTGTTGCCGCCGTCGGTGCTCTTGTAGATGCGGTCGTAGTAGATGGTCCCGATCATCGTGCCGGGCGTGCTCTGGTGCATGTGGCTACCGAACCCGTCTCCGCCCAGCTCCTGGTTGAAGGTGCTGGTCGTGCCGGAGCGGACCCGGGTACCGTTGTCCTGCAAGCCGCCCAGGACCGCGCCGGGCGAGGCGGGCGACGAGCCCACCGAGTACGCGAGGTGCGAGGTGATGCCGACGTTGAAGCGGTCGGTCCAGGTCGTCCCGCTGTCGGCCGACATGAAGATGCCGCCGTCGGTGCCCACCCAGAGGTTGCCCGCCGCGTCGTAGGCCGCGGCGTGGAAGTCCGCGTGCACGTACGGGAGGCTGAACTGGGCGAGCCAGTTCGTCATCTCGGTGTAGCTGGGCGTGGCCGTCGCGGCGGTGGCGCGGGCGAGGAGGAGCGCGCCGCCGAAATAGAAGGTGCCGGGCGTGGTGCGATTGACGATCAGAGCATGGTTGTACCAGCCCTGCCCGTTCAGGATGCTGCTCGGCGCGGTCGATTCGGTATTGCGATTCGTGTAGGCGACCTTGCGCGCCGTCGCATTGAGCGCGGTCCAGGTGTGCCCGCCGTCCGTCGAGCGGAAGAGGTCGGCGAGGTCCGTCGCCGCGGCGCTGTTGGGAATCGCCGCCATCGCGTACATCGTCGTGCGGCTCGAGGGGGCGGAGGCGACGGAGATGCGGCCGACGCCCGTCGTCTTCGTCATGCCGGTCGAGCGCGTCCAGGTGGCGCCGTCGTTCGCGGTGTACCAGACCTGGCCGTCCGTCGTGCCGGTCGTCGCGTCGTGATTCGCCTCCAGGCTCATCACCCAGTTCGAGCCGCCGCCCGAGGCGAACTTCCACCCGTACGCCGGCGTGGTCTGACCGGTCGCGAGCGAGACGAGCGAGAAGTTCGCGCCCGAGTCGGTCGAGCGATAGAGACCCTTGTTGGTCGCGACCATCACGACCGCGTTGTTCGGAGGCTGCGCGACGGCGATGTCGTTGATGACGGTCGAATCGCCGAGGTAGACCGGCCCTGCCCAGGTCGCGCCACCATCGGCCGTCTTGAAGAAGCCGATGCCCGTACCGTCGAACGCGTCGCCGAGGCCGAGGTAGAGGGTGTTGGAATCGACCGTATCCATCGCCAGGAAGCCGCACGACAGGCTTCCCAGGCTCTCGGTGAGCGGCGTCCAGGTGGCGGGATTCGAGAGAGCGTTGGTGGTCTTCCACACGCCTCCGCCCGCCATCGCCACATAGATGGTGTTGGCGTCGGTCGGGTGCGGCACGATCGCCACCGGCCTGCCGGCGTCGGTCTTCACGAGCGAAGTGGAACCGTTCTTCAGGACGTCGGCCTTCGTCGGGCCGATGTTGATCCATGTCGAGCCCGACACCGGGGCCGTCACCGCCGCGGTCGCGGTGCCCGTCGCCGGAGCGCTGGTCACCGTGCCGTCCGTGTTGATCAGCTTGCCGTCCGTCGCCTTGGGAAGCTTGTGTCCCCAGCGCGCCCGCTCGCGCGCCGCGGCTTCGTGCATGAACTTGCGGTACGCGGGCGTCCATTCACCGCCGTACCATTCCTTCTGCCATTCGCGCCGCGCGTTGGCGTCGTCGTTGTCCTCGGCCCGCGCGGAGCCCGAGAGGAAGAGAGCCAGGATTGCAAGGATCGCCCCGCACCGCAGTTTTTTCATGATGTCTCCGGGAACCTGAACAAGCGTAAAGGGAGGCATCGGATGGGAGGCAAGGCGCCGTGCGCATACACGGATTTCCGTCGGAGGCTGACGCATCGCAGGATTGACGACGCGAGTTGTCTGCCTGCACTAGACATCTTGGTTGTCTGGTATTACTAGACATGCATGCTGTTGAGCATCGACGTGGACGGCTCCGATCCGGTCTGGCGGCAGATCGCCGATCAGGTCCGTGCCCTGCTCGTGTCGGGTCGCCTCCGACCCGGCGCGCGACTCGCGACGGTGCGCGAGCTGGCGCTCGATCTGGGCGTGAACCACAACACCGTCGCCGAGGCCTATCGGCAGCTCGCCGCGGAAGGGTTCGTCAGCCTGGAGCGGGGAGTGGGCGCGGTGGTGCTGGAGCGGCCCGTTCCGCGCGCGGCGGCCGGCGAGCACGAGCGCTTCGTCGTCAAACTGCGCGCTCTCGTCGCCCAGGCGCGCGCTTCCGGCGTGCCCGCTTCGTCCTTGCAAACGGCGCTGCGCAAAGCGGCCGAGGAGGTCCCCTGAAATGGCAGATATCCGTCGGGCTTCCATCGAGCCGGGTTCCGTCGAGCGTCTGCCGGGCCCTCTCGCTCAATCCGGTCCCTTCGCCGCGCTGCCGATCCTTCTCGGTGCCTTGATCTGCGTTCTCCTGCTGACGACGCAGATCGGCCTCCGCCGGAACGCTCCCCGCGGCGCC
>JBJMQD010000420.1:0-10108 GCA_045802855.1 Myxococcales bacterium
TCGGCGGGGATCTTCTTCTACGGTCTGTGGTTCGTGGCGATGTTCGTCATCCGCGCGCGCCGCACCATCTGATCGGGGGGCCGGCTACGCCCGCCCCCCGCACCCGACTAGGACTTCTTGTGCAACGGACAGGCATCCAGCGCCGGGGCCGGATCGAGCGCGTCCTTGCCTTCCAGCACCTTCGAGACCTTGCCGTTGCCGTCGATCACGAAGGTCACGCGCTCCGCGTACGCGCCGCCGGGCCCCTCGACTCCGTATGCGCGCACGACTTCGCCCTTCGGATCCGCGAGCAGCGGGAAGGGAAGCTTGAGGCTCTGCGCGAAGCGCTTCTGCGTATCCAGATCGTCCATCGAGACGCCCAGGACCTGGGCGTTCTTGCCGGCGAACCGCTCCACCATGTCGCGGAACCCCGACATCTCCTTGGTTCAACCCGAGGTGAACGCCTTGGGGAAGAAGGCGAGCACGACCGAGTGCCCGCGCATCTCCCTTAGCGAGACCGGTTTCCCTTCCGACGACTCGAGCGTGAAAGACGGGGCCTGCTGGCCGGGCTCGGGCCGGCCAGCCGCCGCGAGTAACATCGCTGCTGCCACGAAGGCGTGTGTCATGTCTGGTCCTCTACCATGGCGACGGCCGAGGCGGACGCTCGCTCGCCCGCTCCACAGACTTCCGTCCTGGGGCTCGTGTCTTTGGCTCCCCGGTCACCGTGCGTAGCTTTCCTCGGAAGTCGGCGGGGGTGGCATGCCGGTCGCGCAGGAAGTCCCGCACGTTCCCGCGTTCGCGCAGCACCGGGAAGAGGTGCTCGCCCGCTGGGCGTCCGAGATCGAGGCCGCCGCTCGCAGGCGAGGCCGATCACCCGCGCTGCTCGGCTCGCTCGCGAGCATCTTCGACGCGCTCGTCGACGGGTCCCTCGCTGTGGATCTCCCGCTAGCGGATCCCCGGGACCTGGTCGCGGAGCTGTCGCTCTTGCGCGTTGCGCTGCGCGATCTTTCGCCGGACGTCGCCGACGCCGCCGCCGATCGATTGCTCGAGGAAGCCTCGGCGCAAATCGCCGCTCGCGCCGCCTCCGGCTCCCACGCTCGCGAGCGGATCCTGACCGCGCCCGCGGCGCGCCTTCTCGACGCTCTACTGGAGGAGTCGCGGACGATCGACTGCGCCGCGATCCTCGACGCGAACCTCGTCGTCCGCGAAGCCGCCGGGCTCGAGCGCGGCTTCCTCGGATCCGTCGCGCCGGCTGGCGCTCTCGACGAGGAAGCAGCGCGGACGCGAACGGGACTCTGGGTGCGAGACTCGGCGACCGATCCGCGCCTCGAGCGTTCGCCCCTCGCGGACGCCGGCATCCGCGCCCTCCACGCCTTGCCTCTCGTCGATCAAGGCGTCGCGCTCGGGCTCTTGCACGCCGGGTCACGGACCGCATACGAGCTTCCGCCATTCGACGTTTCGCTCTTGCGGGCTGCTGCGGCCCGCGCTGCCGAGGTCATCGCAGCGGAGTCGAGCCGCGCCGAGGCGCATCGCCTGCTCGCGTTGCAGGACGAGCTCGCCCGCGCGCTGTCGCTCTCCGACACCATCGGCGAGGCCATGAAGGGCGCGCTCTCGGCGCTCTGCGATCATCTCGGCTTCGACGTCGGCCTCGCCTGGCTGGTCGACGACGAAGGCAAACGGCTCCAGTGCCGCGCGACCCACGTCGCCCCTTCCCTCGGGCACGACTTGAAGCTGCTTTGCGAAGGTCTCTCCTTGGGGCGGGACGAAGGCCTTCCGGGGAAGGCCTGGGCGCGCGGCGAGCCGGTCTTCGCCCGCGGATTCGAGCACGAGACCAATGCGGACCGCCGCGAGCAACTGGAGAAGGCGGGCCTCAGCACGGCCTACGCCGTTCCCATGCGCGCCCGCGGGGAGACGCTCGGCGTCCTCGAGATCGTCTCCCGCGGGGCGAGCGCTCCGACCTTGCGATCGGCGATCGAGACGGTCGGACGGCAGGCGGGTCAGTTCCTGCGGCGGCATCGGATGCAGGAGCAGCTCCACGCCGGCGAAGCGCTCCGGGCGGCGATCCTCGCCTCGTCCCTCGACGCCTTCGTGGCGGTGGACAAGGAGCTTCGCATCCGGGAATGGACTGCCTCCGCGGAGCGCGTCTTCGGATATCCGGCTGCCGAGGCGGCCGGCCGCGATCTCGCCGATCTCATCCTCCAGCCCGAGCTGCGCGAGTCGGAGCGGGTCCTCCTCCTGCAGCGCCTCGAGGCCGCGGGGACGGTGCTCGGACGACGGGTGGAGATGACCGCGCGCCACCGGGACGGCGGCGAGCTGCCGGTCGAGATCTCGGTCACCCGCATCGACGACCAGGAGCTCTGGTCGGTCGCCGTGCACGACATCAGCGAGCGCCGCCGGGCCGAGCGGGCGGCGCGCAACCTCGCCCAGGGATTCGAACAGCTCATCGAGGCGGCGCCGCTGCCCATCATTTCGCTCGACATGCAAGGCAGGGTGCGGATCTGGAATCGCGCCGCCGAGCAGCTCACCGGCTACTCTCGCGCGGACGTGGTGGGGCGGGACGATCCCACCCATCCCGACGACGAGTCGAGGCAGCAGCAGATCGACATCCACGCGAAAGCGCGCTCGACGGGCAGCATCGTGTTCGCGGACGTCCATCGAAAGCGCAGGGACGGCAGCGACATGGAGCTGTCCCTCTCGGTGGCGCCGCTGCGCGACCCGTTCGGAGCGATCGCCGGCACGATCTCCATCGCTGCCGACATCACCGAGCGAAAGAAAAGCCAGGCCGAGGCGTTACGCACCGCGCGCTTCCGCGAGCAGTTCGTCGGGATCGTGGGGCACGACCTGCGCAATCCGCTCTCGGCCATCGTCACCGCCGCGCAGCTCTTGCTCCAGCACGGCGGTCTTTCCGAGCGTCATTCGCGAGCCGTCGCGCGCATCCTGGCGAGCGGCGACAGGATGACGAGGATGATCGACGACCTCCTCGACTTCACCCGTTCGCGCCTGGGAGGCGGATTCCCCATCTCGCGGCGGCGGGTCGATCTGGTCGAGCTGTGCGAGCAGGTCATCGAGGAGCTCGAGCTTGCCCATCCCGAGCGGAGCGTCGAGTTCCGTCGCGAAGGCGACGCGTGGGGCAGCTGGGACCCGGACCGGATGGCCCAGGTGGTTTCCAACTTGATCGGCAACGCGCTCCAGCACAGTCCCGAGCACGCCATGGTGCGCGTCGAGCTGCGGGATCGCGGGGAGCGTGTGGAGCTCGAGACCTACAACGAAGGTCCGGCCATTCCCGTCGACGTCCTGCCGCACATCTTCGAGCCGGGCCGCCGCGGGCCGTCCGGACGCGGGCGGGGCTCGTCGAGCGGGCTCGGTCTGGGCCTCTACATCGTCCGGCAGATCGTGCTGGCGCACGAGGGCTCGATCTCCGTGCGCTCCTCTCCAGGCGACGGTACGAGGTTCCTGGTGGTGCTTCCCCGGAGGGCTCGCGCCATTCCGGCGTGAGCATCTTGACGCACGCCCTTCGGCGCGTAACTTCCGCGCCATGAAGGCTTTTCTCTGCGTCGCGGCCGCGGTTTTTGCAAGTTCCGGGTGCGCAACTTCGAAAGAGACGTCGCAGCCCGCCCAGCCTGTGGCAACGTCTTCCACCCAGGCACAACCGGCCCCGAAGGAGGCCGCGCAGGCAGCGCCGGAGGCGAAGCCGTCTCCGCCGCCGGCCAGCGGCGGAGCGGGAGCGACCACCGCCGCCGAGGCCGCGGAGCGGGTCCATCAGGAATGGGTGCGGACGCACGGCGCACGTTCCCGAGGCGGCTCGGGTGGCGACGCAGCGGAGGGCGACGATGCGCCCTGCTCGACGGACGATCAGTGCGCCCTCACGCGCGTCGCGGCGGGTGGGTGCTGCGAGACGCTCTGCGTTCCGCGGGCCGTGACCCGCGCCCGCGCCGACGCGCTGGCGGCGAAGCAGACCTCCTGTACGCAGGGGAGGACCTGCCCGGACATCTCCTGCCATCCGCTCGGGCAATCGGTGGGGGTCCGGTGCGAGGCCGGGCGATGCCTCGCGCAAAAGGCTCCGGCTTCGCGGAATCAGTAAGCTCTAAGCGCGCGCGGCGTCGACCGGAGCGCGGCCCTGGGGCGCGGCGCGGCCGCGCAGGATGGACCAGAGCGCCGAACCGATCAGGACGAGGAGGACGATTGCCTGCGAGAGGAGGCCTTCGCGCGTTCCGTAGATCCCGAGAGTGCGGACCTCGAATCCGGTCCAGACGGTGAGCGGCAACGCACCGACCTCCTGCAGCGCCCGGACGCCGTTGCCCACCATCAGCACCGCCAGCACGCAGAGGAGGACGCCGCAGGTGAGGAGCAAGGGACGAGGACGTAGGCGTTTGCCGACCTTCTGGAAGACCGCGACGAGAGCTACCAGGGCGATGAGCCCGCAAAAGGCGCCGAGCGCCACCGCGCCGCCCTGCCCCGGAGACTCGAGGAGCAGGCCGCGGAAGAACAGCACCACCTCGAACATCTCGCGATAGATGGCCGCGAAGGCGAGGCCGAAGACCACCGCTGAGCTTGCCGCTCGCACCGCGTGCTCCGAGAGGAACGAGACGATGCGCTTCGCGCTGGCCGCGGCGAGGAGCCAGTGGCTCCCGTACAGGAGCAGCGCGGCGGTGACGAGCTGCCCGATGCCCTCGACCAGTTCCCTCTTCGCCCCGGACATCCCGACGAGGAGCGCGCCGGTCGCCCACCACGTCACGGCTCCGAGGGCCAGCGCGGCCATCCAGCCGAAGTGCACGGCCGAGGCGTCGCGGCTCCGCCCCGCCTTGCGCAGGATGGCGAGGAGGGCCGCGACGAGCAGGGCGGCCTCGACGCCTTCGCGTAGCGCGATGGCGAGAGCGGCGACGAAGGCGACCAATGTGCCGCCCGGCCCGTGGGTATCGGCCCGTTCGAGGAGCGAATCGAGGGTGGACACGATCGCCGCGGGATCGCCGCCGCCGGCCTGGCGACCATCGAGTGACGCGCGGAGCGCGAGGAACTGCTGCTCGATCTCCACCACGAGCTTGCTGTCGCGAGCGCGCAACGCGGGTTCGTGCGGCTCGAGGTGATCGAGGTACGCGGAGATCGCGGTGCGGCGGGCGCCGTCGCGATCGCCCGCCTTCGCCTGCTGGAGCGCGCGGGCGAGATCGCGCCGGACCTCCGCGACCCAGCCACCCTTCGCGTCCTCCTCCACGAACGGTCCCGCGCGAAGGGCGGCCAGCGCCGTCTCCGCGTCGGCGGGCGATATCCCGGCAGCCGCGAGGCGCGCTCGAAGGGCGGCGTCGCTCTGGGTGGCGATGTCCCGGTACCCGCTTTCGATCAGGGCGGCGCGCGCAAGAGCAAGGCCGCGCTGGACGTCGCCGTATGCTCCGGCCTGCGGCCTCCGCCCGTCGCGGGCAAAGCCCGCTCCTCCGGGATTCCCGTGCGCGAGCGAGAGCGCGAAGTAGGCGATGTCCCAGCGCTGGCCGTCGTCGTAGCTCTCGTACCCGGGCATGGCGGTGTTGGGAACGCCATAGGTCGTCGCGGTGAAGATCCGCTGCGGAGAAAGCTCCTCGATGTCCGCCGGCACGGCGAAAGACGGCGCCTGGGTCGGCATCTCGAGTCGTTCCTTCGGCGGCGCGTGGCCGTCCGCGCCGTGGCAGGCGGCGCAGGCTTCGGCGTACAGAGCGCGTCCGCGACCGAGGTCCGGGGGCCGGGTGGGCAAGAGAGCCACCTTGTAGCGCTGCGCGATCTCGTCTCGGAGCGCGCGGGCGGTGGTCGACACTTCGGCGGGCGCTGCCCGCGCCTTCACCCGCGAATCGAGAAGCAGAAGCCGCTTCGCGAGATCGTCTCCCTCCGCGCCGCCCTGGGCGCGAACCTCGTTCAGCGCCTCCTGGACGAATTCCTGCTGCTCGGCGTACTCGACGGGCGAAAGGATTTCGCCTGCCGGCCCCACCGCGCGCCCGTAGTCTCCGGAAACGTAGTCGAGGAGCGCGACCGCACGCCGCAAACTCTGTCCCTGCGCAGGATCCGGCGGCGCGGTCTGCGCGAAGACGGCTGTGGCGCAACTGATGCTGATTGTGAGAATCGTTTTCAACACCTGTACGGAGGATACTGGCCAGCCGGGCGGTTGTCACCTCGCGATCGCCGTGGCAATTCGACGCTTGTACGGAGGTGGTCCCTGCCGCTCCGACTACCGGGATTCTTCCTGAAGACTCGCGAGGATGGCGCGACGCATTCCGAGGCGGCGCACATCCCGGGCGGCAAGAACGTCCGCGATCTGGTCTTCGGCGCGAACGACGGCCTCGTCGCCGCCTTCGCGGTGGTCTCCGGGGTGCACGGCGCGGCCGCCTCGACGAAGTTCGTGCTCCTCGCCGGTCTCGCCGAGCTTCTCGGAGGCACCGTCGCGATGGGCCTCGGGGCGTTTCTGGCCGCGAAGAGCGAACGCGAGTACATCCTCGAGGAGCGCGCCCGCGAAGAGTACGAGGTGGCGCGGTTCCCCGAAGTGGAGCGGCGCGAGGTGCGCACCATCTTCGAGAACAAGGGCTACCGTGGCGCCGCCCTCGACACCATCGTGTCGCACGTCACGGCCGACCGGAAGTTCTGGGTGGACACGATGATGACGGAGGAGCTTGGACTCGCGGTAGCGCCCACCGTGGAGCCGCTCCGCTCCGGCGCGGTAGTCGCCGCAGCCTATGCGCTCGGCGCCGCGTTCCCGGTGGTGCCCTACGCGCTTCCCATCGCCATCTCGAACGCCTTTGCCTTGTCCTCCATTCTCACGCTGTGCACGCTCTTCGCCGCCGGGGCGGCCAAGACGAAGATGACCGGACGCAAGTGGTACCGGAGCGGCTTCGAGTCCGCGATGGTGGGCGCGATCGCGGCTACGGCGACCTTCCTCGCCGGCCACCTCCTCGCCGGAGCCGGGTGAGCGGCCATGCCTGCGTCGACGCACGGTCCGGAGCACGCTCTCGCCGCCGTCCTCGCCCTCGGCCTGCGCGCTGATTTCCCGGGGCGCGAGTCCGCCGCATTGCAGTTCGCCGAGCTCGTCCTCGACGTGACGGGGCCCGCGTTGCGCGTCGCGAACGGCGAGGCCGCGCAGGACGCTCTCGCGGAGATCGAGCTGTGCGCGATGCAGCTCGACGTGTACTCCTGGGACGGCGCCCCGGGCTGGGACGAGGTCCTCGCCCGGGGCCTCGGTCCCGGACGCCGGCCGTCGTCCGCGCAGGATCCGGTCGCGGGGCTCGGCGCGGAAAGCTCGCGCGACGCGCAGCGCATGGTCTGCGAACGGCGGGCGCGCGACGAGGCCGCCCGCTTCCTCTCGCTCGCGAAGGAAGCCGCCGTCCGGGCGGATGCGGGCCTCCTGCGGTCCGTGCACGCGTCGCTCCTGCGATTGACCGCCCTTTCGGCCCTCCATCCGCTTCTCGCGCTCACCGAGGACCCGCGCGCCGGCTCGCTCCCTCCTCCTTCCGCCGCCGCGCTCGAGCGGGAGATGGACGAGCGCGCCGCCTCCGGAAGCGACTTCGCCTCCGCGCAGCAGGAGTGGCAGGTCCGCCTCGAAGCCGACAATCCTGAAGTGCGGGTGCCAGCCTTCGGGCCGTTCTTCGCCGGGCTCTCGCAGGCGCTGCGGCTTTCCGTCGCGCTGCGAGCGCTGCGCGACGCGGCCCGGGCCGAAAAGGTGGCAAGTGATCTCGAGCCGGCCGACCTCGAGCCCTTGGTTGGCGCGGCTGGCGCGTGGCAGCCGGTCCGCTGGAAGGAGCTGCGGGCCGGCATCCCGGCGGCGTGGACGACCGAGCTCTTTCCCGAGGTGCAGCCGCTAGCGGGGCTTCCGGCGGTCGCCGGACATTGCGAAGCCGGCCTCGACCTCGCAGGCCGCCTCTGGGCTGCGAAATCGCTTTCCACGACGGCTTTCGCTGCCCTCGCCTGCGCGCTATTTGCCCGTTCCGCCTGCGCTCTCGCCGCCGTGGACGAGATGTAGTCATGTCGTCCTGGCTGGCGCAGGGCGGGCTTTCCCGTTACCCTACGCCCTCGGAAAACATCGGAGGGAACACCTACATGCCGCTCGATCCCTGGCAGACTTCCGCCGCTTACGACCGCGCCCAGACCGGGGAGGCGGCCTTCATCGCCAAGGTCTACCGGTGGATGGCCGCCGGCCTCGCTGTCACGGGCCTGTTCGCTCTCGGCGTCACCGAGAGCCCCGGCCTGCAGCGGGTCATCTTCGGGAACCCCGTCGTCTTCTTCGGCCTCATCATCGGCGAGCTGGTGATGGTCGGCTTCTTCACCCGCGTCGTGCGCACGGCCACCTTCGGCACCGCGGCGCTGATGTTCCTCGCCTACTGCGCGCTCTCGGGGCTGACGCTCTCCTCGATCTTCTTCGCGTACACGCGCGACTCGATCGCCTCGACCTTCTTCATCACCGGCGGCGCCTTCGCCGCGGTCAGCGCCTTCGGGACGCTCACCAAGCGCGATCTCTCCGGGTGGGCCCAGTTCCTCTTCATCGGTCTCGTCGGAATCATCATCGCCTCGGTGGTGAACATCTTCCTGCGTTCGGACGCGGTGGTATTCGTGACGAGCTGCGCGGGCGTCCTGGTGTTCGGCGGGCTCGCTGCCTACGACGCGCAGCGGATCAAGGCATTTGCGGCGGAGGGCGATGATCGGCTCGCGCTCCACGGCGCGCTCTCGCTGTACCTCGACTTCATCAACCTCTTCCTCATCCTGTTGCGCTTCTTCGGCCGCAGGCGCTAATCGTCCGCCCCGGTGGCCGACTCGGACCGGGGCGCGTTTTTCGATGTCGACGGGACGCTGATCTCGACCAACGTCGTCGACGCGTACGCCCACTACGTCTTCAATCGCGGAACCATCCTGGGCATGGCGAGCCGCCTCGTGCGCGGTCTCGCCATGGCCCCGGTCTACGCCGCCGCGGAGTTCTACAACCGCAAGGTCTTCAACGAGCTCTTCTACAAGGCCTACCGCGGCCTCTCCGAAGACCGCCTGGTCGAGCTTGCGGGGGATCTCTGCGATCGCGTGCTCGCGCCCGCCGTCTATCCCGGCGCGCTGGACCTCATCGCCGAGGCGCGCCGGGGCGGCTGCAAGATCATCCTCTGCACCGGTGCCATCGACATCACCGTGGAGCCGCTGGTGCGGCTCCTCGGCGCCGACGACCTCATCGCCAACTCGCTCGAGTTCGTCGAGGGATTCGCGACCGGCAAGGTGATCCCGCCCATCGTCGAGGGAGCCCACAAGGCAAGCCGGATCCGCGACTACTGCACCCAGCACGGACTCAAGCTCGATCTCTCGCACGCGTACTCCGACAGCCTCTCCGATTACCCGATGCTCGCCGTCGTCGGCCGGCCCTGCGCGGTGAATCCGGACGCGCGCCTCAACGCGCACGCCCGCGCGTACGGGTGGCCCATCCTGGATCTGCGCTCGACGGCGACGCGCTGACCGCCCGCTTGGCCGCTTGACGTCTTCGTGTCGGCGCGTGATTATCAGTCGTATGATAAACAAGCTCGCGGCTCTGGGCGTCGTGCTCTTCGCCTGCCATCGGGACCGCGACGCGAGCGCGCTCCAAGTGGTGATCGAGCTGCACGAGCGGCAGCTCGGGTTCGAGGTCCCGGGGCGGATCGCGCGGATCGTCGTCCATCGCGGCGAGCGGGTCGAGGCCGGACAGGTGCTCGCCGTCCTCGACGACGGGATGGAGCGCCCGCAGCGCGACGCGCGCGAGCAGGACGTCCAGGCCGCCCGCGCTCAGCTCGACCTCGTCCGCGAAGGGCCCCGCCGCGAAGACCTGCGGGCCACCGAGGCGCAGCTTCGCGCCGCCCGCTCCGCGGAGCGCAACGTCCAGGAGCAGCTCGCCCGCACGCGCGCTCTTCGCGCGCAGAACGTGGTGCCCCAATCGCAACTCGACGAGATGGACGCCCAGGCGGCACGCGCCCGCGCCGAGCGGGAATCGCTCGAGGAACGTCTGGCCGCGGAGCGGCGTGGATCGCGCTCCCAGGAGCTGCGCGTGGCACAGGCCCGCTACGACTCCGCTCGGGCGGCTCTCGCTGCTTCCGATGCGCGCCTGGATCGGTTCGTCCTGCACGCGCCGGTGGCCGGCGCCATCCTCGACACGGCCGCCGAGCCTGGCGAGGTCGTG
>JBJMQD010000180.1:0-6854 GCA_045802855.1 Myxococcales bacterium
GTGGTAGCGCCCCTCCACCACCACGTCGCGCCCCTCGCGGAAGGTGTCGGGGAGCGGGCCCTGGTAGTGCACGGGGAAGGGGTGCTTCCCGGTCTCGATGTCGACCAGGGTGAAGCGCAGGTCCAGCGTCTTCTGGTCGAAGCGCACGGAGCCCGGCACCACCCGCCCGCCCACGCGCACCCCCGCCTCCTCGGCGAAGGACGGGTTGGCCGTCAGCCGCTGCGTGAGCTCGACGGGCGTGAGGAAGTAGGTCATCGAGTCCTTCATCCCGGTGACCATCAGGTATCCCACCACGCCGCACAGCAGCACGCCGGCCGCCAGGAACCTGCTCTGCTTCTTCATTGGGCCGCTCCCGCGGAAATGTTCGCTCCGGAAGCGGGAATATACATGCGAAGCGGCGGCCCTGAAAGGGTTTTGCGAAGGGTGGCGGATTATGAGGCGGGGCGCGAGAATCACCCGTGTGGACACGGTTTTTACAGATCGTCTCACGCAGAGCCGCGGAGCCGCAGAGAAAGACAAGTCAGCTCGCCGCGGCTCCGCGGCTCTGCGTAGACGCTGTTCTACAGCGACTTCAGGTACTCCACCAGGGCCGACTGCTCCGCGGCGGTGAGGTGCAGCGAGCGCACCCGGTTGTAGTGCGCCACCACGTCGGCCAGGGTGCGCGCGCTCCCGTCGTGGAAGTACGGGGGATGCTGCCAGAGGCCGCGCAGCGGCGTGGTGCGGTAGCGCTTGTTGACGGTGCGCGCGGCGTAGGCGCCGTCCATCCCCGTCTCGGCGGGGGCGTGCAGCACGCCGCGGTTGTTGTCGGTGCCGCTGCCGCCCACGTGGCAGCCGGCGCAGGTGCGGTTGAACACGACCCGCCCCCGGGCCGCCGCCGCCGCGTCGAACGACCCCGCGGGAGGCGCGGGGGTGGGCAGGCTGTGCTGGTACATGCGCAGCGCCGCCAGCTTCGAAGTCACCTGGTCCGGCGTCTGCACGATGCGGATCCCCAGCCGGGGGTCGCTGAAGTTGCCGTGCCCGTGCATCTGCGTGACCGCCACGTAGGCGTTCCAGTAGGAGATGGGGCCGTCGGCCGTGTAGGTCTCGTTGCTCACGCGCGCCAGGCCGTACGCCGGGGGGAGCACCAGCGGCGTGTTCTTCCCGTCCTGGTTGAAGCGGGGGTCGTACTTCCCGGGGCCCCACCCGCTGTACACCGCCCGCTGCCCGGGCGTCAGCGCGCGGGAGAGGGCGACGATCGCGCCCACGTTCAGGTCGCGGTTGGGCCAGCCGTCGAGGCGGTGCCCGACGCCGGGAGCGACCGCATTGTCCACGGTCGAATGGCACAGCGCACAGGTGATGCCGAGCGACTTGACGTGGTTCTGAGCATCGACCTGCGCCTTCAGGCCGACCACGGCGTTGCCCTTGAGCAGCGTCGCCGTCACCGCCGGGTCATCGAGGTTCACCTTGCCGTTCTCGAGCGCGTCCACGGTAGCTGCGTCGAGCGCGTCGAGGTCCACCTTGAGGCCGACGCCCAGCGCCGCCTTCGGAGAGACGGTCTCGACCCCCTTGTTGAGCTGGATCGCGTCCCAGAACGCCTCGTCTCCGAAGGTGTCGTTGCGGAACGTGTCACGGCCCTCATCGATCATCTTCGCCGCGAAGTCCTTCACGGCGTCCGGCGGAGCGTTGCCATCACCGTTCCCGCCGTCGGCGGCGCCATTGTTCCCGGCAGCCACGACCGTGCTCGTCGACGCGCTGCTCGCAGCGGCGTAGATGACCATCGCGGTCGGCACGGCAGCGACCCACAGCCACTTCTTCATACGTGCCTCCTCCCGAGGGCGCGCGAGGGCCCCCTGGGAGATCTGACGTCGGCGCGCGCGCCGCGTCACCGCGCGCCCCATCGTGCAAACGGCCCGCCGGCCGGGCCGCCACCCCTCGACCGCTCCATTGCCGGCGGGCTGGCGACCTCTCGGCGCGCGGATCACGCGATCCCGGCGGAGCCGAGATACGCCTCGCGCACCAGATCCGAGTGGACGAGCTCGGCGCCCGTCCCCTCGAGCACGATGCGGCCGGTCTGCAGGACGTAGGCGCGGTCGGAGATCTCGAGCGCCTCGAACACGTTCTGCTCCACGAGGAGCACCGTGATGCCCTTCTCGCGGATGTGGTGGATGACCTCGAAGATCTGGGTCACGAGCTTCGGCATGATGCCGAGCGACGGCTCGTCGAGCAGCAGCAGCGCCGGGCGCGACATCAGGCCGCGCGCGATGGCGAGCTGCTGCTGCTCCCCGCCGGAGAGCGTCTCGGATCGCTGCTCGCGCCGCGCCTTCAGCATCGGGAAGAGGGACACCACCATCTCGAGCGACTCCTCGATCTCGGGCTTCGAGTCGAGGGTGTAGGCGCCGAGGAGCAGGTTGTCCCAGACCGAGAGCCGGCCGAAGAGCTGCCGGCCCTCCGGGACCATCGCGACGCGCTTCCGCACGATGTCGTAGGGCGGCGTGCGGTGGATGGCCTCGCCGCGGAGCCGGATCTCGCCGCGCGACGGGTGGAGCAGCCCGGCGATCGTCCGCAGGATCGTGGTCTTCCCTGCGCCGTTCGATCCCACCAGGCTCACCACCTCGCCCTCGGCGACCCGGAACGAGACGTCGTGGACGACGACGAGGTCCTGGTAGCCGACCGAGATCCCGTCGAACTCAAGCACGGTAGCGCTCCCCCAGGTACGCCTGGATGACGCGCGGATCCTTCACCACCTCGCGCGGCGTCCCCTCCACGATCTTGCGGCCGGAGTTGAGCACGATGACGCGGTCGGAGAGCTGCATCACCGCCTCCATCACGTGCTCGACGACGACCAGCGTCACGCCGCGCTTCCGGACGTCGCGGAGGAGCGCGATGATGAGCTTCAGCTCCACCGGCGTGAGCCCCGCCATCGACTCGTCCAGCATCAGGAGCCGCGGCTCGGTGGCGAGCGCCATCGACACCTCGAGCCGCTTCTTGTCGGCGATGGTGAGCGCCGGCGCGAGGTAGTCCTGCTTGTCGGCGAGCCCCGTGACCGCGAGGAGCTCCACGGCGGACCTCATCGCGTCGCGCCGGAGCGGGTGGCGGAGGAAGGCGCCGGTCGTCACGTTCTCGAGGACCGTCATGTCGCTGATCACCTGGACGATCTGGAACGTGCGCGCGATCCCGAGCCGGCAGATGCGGTCGGCGCCGAGCCCGCTGATCTCCTGCCCCCGGTAGAAGACGTGGCCGGCGCTGACGCGGTGGAAGCCGGTGACGCAGCCGAAGAGCGTGCTCTTCCCGGCGCCGTTCGGGCCGATGATGCTCACGATCTCGCCCTCCTCGACGGAGAACGAGACGTCCTCGTTGGCGACGACGCCGGCGAAGCGCTTGGTCACCCCGCGGACCTCGAGGAGCGGCGTGCTCACCGCCTCGCCTCCTCCGCCGCCGACGTCAGGGCGGGCGGCGCGGAAGGAGCTGGCGCGCGGCGCGGGGCGCGGCGCGACCCGAGGCCCGACAGGAATCCCCAGACGCCCCTCGGCTGGTAGATGGAGATGAGCGTGATGAGCGCGCCGTAGATCATCATGTCGATGCCGGTGCCCTTCGCGCCGAGCTTGACGCGGGTGATCTCCGACACCGGGATGAGGATCGCCGCGCCGATCACCGGGCCCATCACGGAGCCGACGCCGCCCAGCATCGTCACCAGCACCACCTGCACCGAGATGGGCAGGATGAGCACGCTCTCGGGGTCGAGGTACAGCACGTACTGCGCGTAGAACGTCCCGGCCACCGCGGTCATGAACGCGCTCAGCATGATGGCGATGAGCCGGTAGCGGACGAAGCTCACGCCGAGCACCATGGCGAGCTCGTGGCTCTCCTTGATCGCGCGGAAGTAATAGCCCATGCGCGACCGGGAGACGGCCCAGCACACGCCGAGCGCCACCAGGAGGAAGGCGAGGATGATGTAGTAGTACGGGGCCTTGCTCGAGCCGAACTGGAACACCGCCAGGCTGGCGCGCTCGGTGGGGATGGTGAGCCCCTCGGCGGCGCCGATGAGCTTCCAGTTGTTGAAGTGGATCCGGACGATCTCGGCGAAGGCGATGCTCGCGATCGCGAAGTAGTGGCCTCGCAGCTTGGAGCACGGATAGCCAATGGCGGCCGCCGTCAGGGCCGCCAGCACGCCCCCGGCCAGCATCCCCAGCCACGGGTTCACGCCGTGGGACACGAACAGGAAGGCCGAGGTGTAGCCGCCGATCCCGAAGAAGGCGGCCTGGCCGAACGAGAGCATCCCGGCGTAGCCGCCCATGATGTTCCACGCCACGCCCATGACCGCATAGACGAAGACGATGATCATGACGTGGATCGGGAAACGGTCGGTGAACACGAGCGGGAACGCGATCACCGCCGCGAGCACCGCGGCGCCGGAGCCGGCGGCCACGAGCGTGGCCCTCGACGAGCGGATCGCCATCACCAGCCCAGCAGGCCCTGAGGCCGGATCCAGACGGTGAGGAGATAGATGAAGAAGACGATCGCGTACTTGTACGCGGGATCGAAGAAGTAGCCGCCCATCGTCTGCACGAGGCCCACCAGGATCCCGGCGACGAACGCGCCCTGCACGCTGCCGAACCCACCGAGCGCCACGATCGCGAAGGAGATGGTCCCGAACAGCCCGCCCACCTGCGGATAGATGTAGTAGTACATCGCGAGGAAGCTCCCCGCGATCCCTACCAGCGCCGACCCGAGGCCGAACGAGATCGCGTTCACGCGATCGGTGTTGATCCCCATGAGCAGCGCCGAGTCGCGGTTCATCTCGGTCGCGAGGATCGCCTTCCCGGTGCGGGTGCGGCGCAGGAACCCGATGAGCCCGACCGCCACCACCACGCTGCCCACCGAGGCGACGAGCTTGGGGATGCTGACGGGGATGCCGCCGAGGATCCACGTCCCCGCCAGCAGCGGCTTCTCGATGACCCGGAAGTCCGGGCTCCACGCCATCACGGCGGCGTTGGCGAGGAAGATGCTCACGCCGAACGTCACCACCAGCTGCGCGAGCAGCGGCCCGCGCATCACCTTGCTCACGGCGAAGCGGTACACGAGCACGCCCAGCGCGAAGAGCAGCACGGCGTTCACGGGGATCGAGAGCAGCGGATCGATCCCCCACAGCGTGTACATCCAGAACGACACGAACATGCTCAGCATGAGGAAGTCGCCGTGCCCGAAGTTGACGATGTTCATCACGCCCCAGATCAGCGTGAGCCCCATCGCGATGAGCGAGTAGACGCACCCGATGAGCAGGCCGTTCACGAGCTGCTGCGCCAGGTCGGACATGGCGATGGGCGGCTAGCGGCGCTTCCAGTCGGGGAAGGGCCAGACGACCTCCTTCGCCGCCGACTCGAACGGCCACACCGTCACGTACTCGCCGTTCTGCACCTGGACCAGGATCCCCCGCGCGTGGACGTTCTGGTGCGTCTGGGGATCGAACTTCACCCCCTCCCACGGGTAGACCACCTGGTTCCCGGCGATGTTCGTGTCGAGGAGCGCCTTCACCACCGCCTCGGGTTCCGTCGCCTTCGCGCGATTGATGGCGTCCGCGACCACGAACGGAGCGGTGAAGCTCCGGGCCGCGTTCTCGCTCATCTCCATGCCGTACTTCTTCTTGAACAGCTCGGCGACCTTCCCGACGAGCGGCTTCGAGCGCGCGAGATCGAGGGCGAACGTCGAGCGGATGACGATGCCGTTGCCGTCGGACTTCACCGCCGGGAGGTACGCCGGCTCGATGTACCCGGAGTACGTCATGTAGCCCTTCGGGTGGAACCCCATCTCCTTGAACGTCTTCGTGAAGAGGATGGCGTCCGTGATGTACGAGGCGTGCATGAGCACGTCGGGGTTCGCCTTGATGAGCCGCCCCACCTCGCTCGTCACGTCGGTGGCGTTCGCCGAGTAGGAGATGTCGGCCACGATCTTGTAGCCCATCTCCTGCGCGACCTTCGTCGCCTCCTTCCCCACGTTCGAGCCGAACTCGGTGTTCTCGTAGAGGAGCCCCACCGTCTCGACCTTCTGCTTCTTCACCTTCTCCAGTTCCTTGAGGAAGCGGAACTGGTCGCGCGCGAACAGGCCGTCGTGTGGGCTGACGCGGAAGAAGTACTTGAAGCCGCGCTGGGTGAGGGTCGGCGAGGACGAGTCGGAGCACACGTAGGGGACCTGGAGGCGCTCCGCGGTCTGGCTCGCGGTCTTCGTGACCGAGCTCTGGTACGCGCCGATCAGCGCCACGACCTTCTCCTGCGTGACGAGCCGCTCCGCCTCGGCGAGGCCATTCTTCGGCTCGCCCTTGGTGTCCGAGAAGACCACCTCGATCTTCGCACCCCCGAGGTTCGGGAGCCCCTCGCCCTGCGCGAGCGGCAGGTCGAGGTCGTACTTACCGTTGATGATGTCCACGGCCAGCTCCACGCCGCGCCGGCAGTCGAGGCCGGTCGACGCGATGTTGCCGGTGAGCGGATAGAGCGCGCCGATGCGGATCACCTTCGGCTGCTCGGCGTGGATCGCGATGGGCACGGTCAGGGCGAGGAACGCCAGGGCTACGCGAACGAGCTTGCCGCGCTTCGGCTGCGTCATGAATCCTCCGTTGCGAGGAGGCACATGTGCCGGCGGCGACGCACGCAACCGCCATCCCAGGTGGGGATCTCTCGCGCGACGACCCCGACGGTTCCCTGCCCCTCCGGGCCGAGGTCATTCCCGGTGCGCAGGCCTGCTCGCCGCTGCGACGCGCCGCGTCTGCGCCTCGAGGAACGCGATGAGGTTCGCCACGTCCTCGTCGCTCACCGCGATCGTCGGCATGACGACCTGCTGGCTCTGCGCGAGGAGCGCCATCGCGAGCGGATCCTTCTCGTCGA
>JBJMQD010000453.1:0-13744 GCA_045802855.1 Myxococcales bacterium
AGTAGTTCGTTGCGGACCGCCGCCTGCGCGGTTTGCAGGTCGACGAGCAACGTGCACTGCGACGTCCCGCAATTGACGGGGTCGGAAGGAGGAGCATCGGTCAAATAGAAGAGCAATGCTCCACGTCCGCCGGAAGTGAGAACGATCCTTTCGAAGGCGATGTTCACGCCCGGCGCTGGGGCGAGCAGCGTCCGCGAATCCCCTGTGCGCAGATCGACCGCGATCGCTTTCAAGTCGGCACCCTCGCTGCACACGAGCGCGGCGACTTCCCCGCCGTTCGAGACCGCGACCGGGATCTGCGTTCCCGTGGTGCAAAGCGTGACTGGTGCGTCTTCGCTGCCGATCCGTGCCGCCCGCAGCGTCTGTCCCTCGTCCCAGGTGACTACGTTACCGAACAGCGACACTCCCGACGTCGCCGAGGTGGAAAGCGTCCGGAGCGAATCCGCTGCCCAGTCGTACGCAACGAGCGTCGCTCCGGTCATGCAAAAGAGCCCAAGAGGGGCCGAGCGCTCCGCGGTGAACGCGGCGAACGAGGTGCCGCGGCAGACCGTCGTCGCGGTGCCGATGTCGGAGCGGATCACCGTCGAGCCGGCGGCCGAATGGACGAGGAGCGCAGATGGAAAGAACTGCGTCACGGTCGCGTCGACGGCGACGTCCGTCGCCAGACCTGTGCCGAGATCGACGAAGGTGTAGGTCGTGCGTCCGACAACTCCGGAATCGCGGGTCAAGAACAGCGAATTGCCGTCCTGCGTCGGCACGACCGTGGAGATGCCGTCACGGATTGTGTCCTCGTTGCCGGTGGCGAGATCGACCCTGCGCAAAACGGCGCCGCGAGGCTGCGTCGGCTCCACCAGAAAGGCGAACCTCGACCTCACGAAGAGGCTGGAGAATGCTCCGCGCAAGACGTGCAGCGACGGATTCATCAGGGTCTGCAACGTGCCCGGGCTGTTGCAGTTCTGCGTTCCGGGAACGGTGAGCCATCCCGGTGCGTCATCCCGCGCGGAACCGGTCGCGAATGCGAACGTCGGGCAAACGGACGCGTCGAAGATCACCGCCGTCTGCTCGCCCGTCGCGAGGGCATTCAGCTTCCCGTCCACCCCGGTGTAGACGTAATAGCCGCCAGCCGCGAAGCCATGCGTCGGGTCCCCTTCCGGCGGGTCCACCGGCTCCAGCGCTGCCGTCGCGAGATCCAGGCGGTAGAGTCTACCGATCCGTACGGTAGCGAACTTTTCGTTGGAGGCGAGGACCTTCACGCTGCCCGCCGCGACCTTTTGCGTCTTGCCCGTCGCGAGGTCGAGGATCCGGCTGGGCGAATCGATTCCGTCGTCGAACTGCACCAGGACCTTGGTGCTGCCCAGGGGCTGCGCGGTGAGGAGGGGCGCGGGATCGATCGACTCGCCGCGCCGGAGTGTCACATCGGGAACGCTGACGTCGTTCTTGCCAACGACGACGTCGGGCTGCAGGGCGGACCCGTAGCCGTCGTGCTCGAAGTGCAGGTCGTACGCGCCGTCCGGAGCCTCGATCCGATAGGCGCCGCTGGAATCCGTCCGCGCGCTCGCGACCACGTCGCTGCCGCGGGAAATGACGATGCGCGTGCCTTCATTATCCGTCTGCCCGAGAAGAAATGCCTTCCCGGAGATACTCGCGCTGCTCCCGCCGCAGGCTGCGCAAAAGACGACAATCGACACGAGCAAGACGCGTTGCGGCGGCATTCCCCCTCCTCGTACGGCCCCGTAACGTATGCAGCGAGGCGCCGTCGAGGGAGAGCCGTCAGTACGGAACTTGCGCCTCGCGAGCGAGCTTCTCGGCGAATTCCGAAAGCGGCAGCACCGGAAGCTCCGCGTCCTTTCCCTCCCCATGCCGGCGAGGAGACACGGCCCTGGCATCGGATTCCTTGTCCCCGACGACCAGCGTGTAGGGCAGCTTCGCGATCTGCGCGTCCCGGATCTTCGCGCCGAGCTTCTCGCTCGATTCGTCCAGTTCCACCCGCAGCCCGCGGCCGCGCAATTCGCGCACGACCTCCTCGGCGAACGGACGGTGCCGATCGGAGACGGTGATGACGCGGGCCTGCACGGGCGCGAGCCAGACCGGGAAGTTCCCGGCGTAGTGCTCGATCATGATGGCGATGAACCGCTCGAAGGACCCGTAGATCGCGCGATGGATCACGACCGGCCGGTGGGCGGTGTTGTCCTCGCCGACGTACTCGAGCCCGAAGCGCTCCGGCGCGGCGTAGTCGAGCTGGATGGTGCCGAGCTGCCACAGGCGCCCGATGCTGTCCTTCACCTGGAAGTCGAGCTTGGGCCCATAGAAGGCGCCGTCGCCCGGGTTTTCCACCCACGAAACTCCCGTCTGCTCGACGGCCGCCTTCAAGGCGCTCTCGGCCCGATCCCACATCGCGTCCTCGCCGAGGCGCTGCGCGGGCCGGGTCCCGAACTTGGCGATGAACTCCATCCCGAACGCGGTGTAGACCTTGCGGATGAGCTCGGTGAGCCGCTTCACCTCGTCCGCGATCTGCGACTCCATCACGAAGATGTGGGCGTCGTCCTGCTGGAACTGCCGCACCCGGGTGAGCCCGGAGAGCACGCCCGTCGCCTCGTTGCGGTGGAGGACGTCCTGGGTGTGGTAGCGCAGCGGCAGCTCGCGGTAGCTGTGCTTCTTCATTTGATAAAGCAGGTAATGCGAGGGGCAGTTCATCGGTTTGAGCGAGAAGTCGTGCTCCTTGGTCTCGCTGTCCTGGATGAGGAACATGTTCTCGCGGTACTTGCCCCAGTGCCCGGAGATCTCCCACAGCCCCTTGTTGTACATGAGGGGCGTCTTCACCTCCTGGTACCCGTTCGACAAGCAAAGATTACGCATCGCGTTCGAGAGGACGTTGACGAGCTTCGTCCCCTTGTCGGTCCAGAACGCGGCGCCCGGCGCGAAGTGGTGGAAGTGGAAGAGATCGAGCTCCTTCCCGAGCCGGCGGTGATCGCGCTTGCGCGCCTCCTCCTGCTGCTTGAGCCAGGCGTCCAGCTCCTTCTTGTCGAAGAAGGCGGTTCCGTAGATGCGCTGCAGCTGCGGGTTCCTGTGGTCGCCGCGCCAGTACGCGCCCGCCACGTTGAGGAGCTTCACGACGCCGATCTTCCCCGTCGAAGGCGCGTGCGGTCCCAGGCAGAAGTCCACCCAGTCGCCATGGCTGTAGAGGGTGAGCGTCTTCGCGCCCTTGTTGAAGATGTCCTCGATGATCTCGATCTTGAACTTCTCCCCCAGCTTGTCGAAGAGCTGCAGCGCCTCTTCGCGCGACACCTCCTTGCGGACGAAAGGCAGGTCCTTGCGGATCTCCTCGTTGACCGCCTTCTCGATCCGCTCCACGTCCTCGGGCGTGAACGGCTCCTTGCGGAAGAAGTCGTAATAGAAGCCTTCCTCCGTGTGCGGGCCGATGGTGACCTGGGTCCCGGGAAAGAGCTTTTGCACGACGCTCGCCATCACGTGCGCGGCGTCGTGGCGGATGAGGTCCAGGCCTTCCTTGTCCTTGTTGGTGATGACGCGGAGCTTGCCGCCGTGCTCCAGCGGACGCGACAGGTCCATGTCCTGGCCGTCGAGCTGCGCGTAGAGCGCCGCCCGCGCGAGGCCCTTGCCGATATGGGTCTGGATGAAGTCCGCGACGGTCGTTCCCGCGGGGACCTGCTTGTGCGAACCGTCCGGCAGCGCGATGTCGATCTCGGCCATGGGGGCCCGGAGTAGAAGGACGAAGGCAGCCTGTCAAGGCGAGCTCAAGGTGCCGCGTCGATGTCGTGCCGTCCGCTCATGATCACGATCTCCAGCCCCTCGGCGTCGAAGAGATCGAGATCGAGCGGCGCAAAGCGCCTGGTCCCGAACTTCGCCAGGATCCAGCCGGGCGCATCTTCCAGCCGCCGGTCGGGGGCGCCGAGCCGCGGGGGCTCCGCGGGGTTGAACGCCGACACGACGTAGCTCGCTCGAGGCTCGATCCGGAGCGCCCGCAGCACGTCGTCAGGCGCAGACGGATCGTCGATGCGATAGGCGAGGTGGACGTGATCGCCGTGCCGGACGAGGGCGTACGTCCCGGCGGCGAGCGAGCGGCCGGGCGGCCGCCGGCGCGCACCTCGCGTCTTCGTCTCGTACTCCTGCTCGCCGAGGTCCCCCGCCACCTCCCCGATCGAGGATCCGACTCGATCGATGCAGGCCCAGAAGCGCTGCCGCGCGCCTTCCGGCAACCGGTTCTTGCCGATGAGGAGGCGGCGATGGAGCGGCTTTCCTTCCGGAGAAAGCAGCAAGTACAGGCGCTGCACCTCGCGCGGATGCGGCGGTGCGTCGTCATCGAGCGGGCGGACGCGGGGAGTGGCGACGAAGGCGAGCTCGCCGCGCTCGAGCACCTCCGGGGCTTCTTCCGCCATCCCCGCAGCATGCGACCTCCGACGATTGTTCGCACCCGGACGTGCCAGAATGCGCGGGCATGGAGCACCGCACGATCGATCTCGACGGACCCGTCCATTACGCCGACTTCGGCGGATCCGGCCGCCCCATCGTGCTCGTGCACGGACTCGGCGGATCGCACCTGAACTGGCTCGCCGTTGCCCCGGGCCTCGCCGCGCACGGACGCGTCCTCGCCTTGGACCTCGTCGGACACGGCCTGACGGCGTCGCTCGGGCGGAGCGCGACGGTGGGCAACAACCGGCGCGTCCTGGGACGGTTTCTCGACGCGGTCGCGCGCGAGCCCGCGGTGCTGGTGGGCAATTCGATGGGCGGATATCTCTCGATCGCGGAGGCCGCCACGGAGCCGGGCAAGGTCGAATCGATCGTGCTCGTGAACCCGGCGGTGCCGCTCGCGCCGGGCGCGCGTTTCGATCCCCGCGTCGCGGCGCTGTTCACCGGGATGACGCTCCCGTTCGTGGGTGGAGCGATGCTGCTGCGGCGCGCGCTTCTCGGGCCCGAGCGGAGCGTGCGCGATCTGCTCGCCCTCTGTTGCGCCGATCCGTCGCGCGTCGCCCGCGAGGTCTACGAGGCCCACGTCGAGCTCGCCCGCGAGCGGGCGCACGAGGGCAGGGCCAACGCCCGCGACTTCCTCGCCGCGCAGCGCTCGCTCATGGCTCGCCTCGTGCGCAGGCAGAAGTTCTTCGCCATGGTCGCGACGGTCCGCGCGAGCGCGCTCATCGTGCAGGGAGACCTCGATCGCCTGGTGCGGATCGAGGCCGCCCGCGCGCTCGCGGCGGCGCGTCCCGACTGGCGGCTCGAAGTGCTCGACGGGGTTGGCCACGTCCCGCAGATGGAGGCGCCGGAGCGGTTCCTCGCGGTGGTCGAACCGTGGCTGCGCAGGCATCCCGCCGCGGCGGCGTGACTCGCCGTTACAGGTTCCGCGCGTGGAAGCGCAGATGGTCTTCGATGAAGGTGGACACGAAGAAGTAGCTGTGGTCGTAGCCTTCCCGCATCCGTAGGTCGAGCGTCACTCCCGCTCGCGCCGAGGCTTCCTGCAGCAACTCGGGGTGGAGCTGGGTTTCCAGGAACTGATCCTGCGTCCCTTGATCGACGAGGATCGGCGGCCCCTTCCAGCCTCGCTCCACGACGAGCTCGGTGCTGTCGTACGCCCGCCACGCCGCCCGATTACTGCCGAGGTACCCCGTGAGCGCTTTTTCGCCCCACGGGCAGCGCATCGGCGCCGCGATCGGGGCGAAGGCGGAGACCGATCGGTACTTCTGCGGGTTCTTCAGGGCCACGGTGAGCGCGCCGTGGCCGCCCATCGAATGGCCGAAGATGCCGACCCGCGCGGCATCCACCGGGAACTGTTCCTCGACGAGCCGCGGGAGCTCCGCTGTGACATACGAATACATGCGGTAATTGCTCGCCCAGGGCATCTCGGTCGCGTCGACGTAGAAGCCGGCACCGAGGCCGAAGTCGTAATTCGCATCGTCCCCGGGATTGCGGACGCCTCGCGGGCTCGTGTCGGGCACCACGATCGCGAGGCCAAGCTCGGCGGCCACCCGCTGCGCGCCGGCCTTGATGATGAAGTTCTCCTCGGTGCAGCTGAGGCCCGAGAGCCAGTAGAGCACCGGCACGCGTCCGGCCTGCGCCTGGGGCGGCAGGAACAGGCCGAACCGCATGGGACAGCCGGTCTCCTTCGCCTCGTGGCGGAAGACGTTTTGCACGCCGCCAAAGCACTTGTTCTGCGATACGCGGGTGACCATGTCTTCCGCCTCTGGTGAGCCGGCTTTTGCGATCAGGCCGCCGCGGGAATCCCGGGCATCGGAATGAAGCCGGGCACCTTCTTCACCCGATCGATCCACTTGAGGATGTTGGGATACGGCTTGAGATCGATGCCGCCCTCACCCGCCATGGCGGTGTACGGGAAGCAGGCGATGTCCGCGATGGTCGGGTGATCGGCCGCGACGAACTGCCGGTTCGCGAGGTGCGCGTCCAGGATCTTGAAGGTCGCGTTGGCTTTGGTCTGCAGGCTCGGGAGATCGAGCGGGTAGTTGAGGATCTTCACCAGGCGCGCTGCCGCCGAGTTCATGATGTCGCTGCCGCCCGTCGCCAGCCACTCCTGGATGTGGCCCTGGGTTTCCGGGTCGTCCGGGTACCAGGTCTTCTTCTGGTCGTACTTCTTCGCCAGGTACACCAGCATGCCCGCGCTGTCCCGGAGCAGCACTCCGTCGTCCTCGAAGATCGGAATGGAGCCGAAGGGATTGAGCTTGAGGTACTTGTCGCTGCGGTGCTCCTTGTTGACGAAATCGACGTTGACCTTGTCGTATTTCACGTTGAGGATGTTCAACAGCAGGCGGATTTTGTAACAGCTGCCCGACAGCTCGAAATCATAAAGCTTGATCATGGGAATTCCTCCGTTGCAAAACTCGTTAGAAGGTCACAACCGAGCGGATCGACTTGCCGGCGTGCATGAGCTCGAACGCGTCGTTGATCTTTTCCAGCGGCATGGTGTGCGTGATCAGATCGTCGACGTTGATCTTGTGGTCCATGTACCAGTCGACGACCTTCGGGACGTCGGTGCGGCCGCGCGCGCCGCCGAACGCGGTGCCCCTCCAGACCCGTCCGGTGACGAGCTGGAACGGACGCGTCTGGATCTCCTGGCCGGCCCCGGCGACGCCGATGACCGTGGAGACGCCCCAGCCCCTGTGGCAGCACTCGAGCGCCTGGCGCATGAGCTTGACGTTGCCGACGCACTCGAAGCTGTAGTCGGCGCCGCCCTTGGTGATCTCGACCAGGTGGCCGACCAGGTCGCCTTCGACCTTGTTGGGATTCACGAAGTCGGTCGCGCCGAACTTCCTCGCCATCGGTTCGCGCGACGCGTTGATGTCGACCGCGACGATCTGGACTGCTCCGACCAGCCGGGCGGCCTGGACGACATTGAGGCCGATTCCGCCCAGTCCGAAGACGACGACCCGGGCTCCCGCCTCCACCTTGGCGGTGAAGACCACCGCGCCGATGCCGGTGGTGACGCCGCAGCCGATGTAGCAGACCTTGTCGAGCGGCGCGTCCTCGCGGATCTTCGCCACCGCGATCTCGGGGAGCACCGTGTAGTTCGCGAACGTCGAACAGCCCATGTAGTGCATCACCGGCTTGCCGTTCAGGCTGAAGCGGCTCGTGCCGTCGGGCATCACGCCCTTCCCCTGCGTGGCGCGGATGGCGGTGCAGAGGTTCGTCTTCCGCGAGAGGCAGTACTCGCACTGCCGGCATTCCGGGACGTACAGCGGAATGACGTGGTCTCCTGCGCGTACCGTAGTGACGCCCGGGCCCACCTCCGCGACGATCGCGCCGCCCTCGTGGCCGAGGATGGAGGGGAACAGCCCTTCCGGATCGGCTCCGGTGAGGGTGAAGGCGTCCGTATGGCAGACGCCGGTCGCTTTGACTTCGAGAAGGACCTCTCCTGCCTTCGGTCCTTCGAGATCGACGGTTTCAATGGAGAGCGGCACACCGGCCCGGTGCGCCACCGCTGCTTTGACTCTCATGGGGGGGACCTCCCTCCGGGCCCCGAGCGTTCACTGCTCGACGCCGTCTAGCACGACCGGCGTCGGTGCCGATACCACTGCAAGCCCGTTCCGTATCCGTCAGGGAACGAGGCCGAACCTCTTGGCGACGAAATAGGCGGCAAGGAGGACGAGCAGAAGCGTCACGATCTTCGAGATCGGCGACTCGCGCTTCTTCGCTCCGGTGCCGGCGACGTTCTGGATACCGCCGCGCATGCGGGTCAACAGCCCGCCCGCGCTCGCCGGGGCGGCGGAAGACGGCGTCGCGGATGCGTCCGTCCCACCGCGCCTTCTCGTCCGCTCCGGACGCCTTCGCTTCTTCGAGAGGGGCATCGATCGAGCCTTTTCTAGCATCAGGCGGAGCCGAGCGCCGGCCGACCGAGGCCTTCCCATTTTCAGGCGCCGGCGGTGTCCCAGGCGCGAGGCTCCATGCCAGTGTCATGGAGTGTCGATCGGAAGGGGATTGGGAGCGCGTCCGGATCCTGCCGAGATCTGCCGCCGCTACGCGGGCAGCATCCTCCGGCGCGCTCGCGGGATCCTCGACGATCCGGCCGAGGCCGAAGATGCAGCGCAGGAGATCTTGCTTGTCGTGATGACCAAGGGGAGCCAGTTTCGCGGCGCGTCGGATCCGGGCGCCTGGATCTACCGGCTGACCACCAACGTCTGCCTGAACCGTTTGCGCGAGCGGAAGCGCCGTTCCGTTCGCGAGCAGCGCCCCGAAGCGTCGAGCTGGCTCGGTTGGGCGCCGAGCGATCCCTACGAGCGATTCGAGGCGCGAAAGACCCTCGACGCGATCCTCGGCCGGCTCGACGACCTCGCCCAGCAGGTCTTCGTCTACCGCTTCCTCGACGGGATGAACCAGGAGGAGATCGCGGAAGCGACGGGCAAGTCCCGCCGCACTGTCGGCAAGCGCCTGCGCCAGATCGAGGCCTGCTTCGCTCCGCGCGCGGAGGATCCGTGAACGCCCACTTCCCTCCCGAAGGATGCCTGTCCGACCTGGCCCTGGACCGGATGGTCGCGGAGCAAGACGGAAGCTCCGCGCACGTCCACGGGTGCGAGAGGTGCCGCGCGCGGCTGGAGCTGTTCGAGGCCGTGGCGACGAGCGCAGCGGCGCGAAGGGTCCTCGACCGCGTGGCGACCCGTACCCCGGCGCACGCCTCCTTCTTCGATCCCTATGGATTCCGCCTGCGGCTCGGGATCGCGGCCGCGTGCGCCGCCGCCGCCGCGATCGCCCTCGTGGCGGTGCGGCCCTCCTCGCCGCCGCCGCCCGACGACGTCCGGATCAAGGGAACGAGCCTCGCGTTCTTCCGGCAGCGGGCCGGCGCGGTCACCCACGGCGTTTCCGGAGAGAGCTTCCAGCCCGGAGACGCGCTGCGGTTCGTCGTCTCCAGCGGTTCACCCGGCTACTTCTTCCTCGTCGGCGTCCTGCCCTCGGGCGAGGTGGTCGCCTATCATCCCTACGGAGGGACGAAGAGCGTGCCCATCGCCGGCGGCCGGGAGATCGCATTGCCGGGAAGCCTCGTCCTCGACGAGTCGAAGGGGATCGAATACTTCGGCGGCCTCTTCAGCCCGGAGCCGCTCGCGCTCGAAGAGGTCCGCACCGCCGTACGCCGCGCCCTCGAGCGCGATTCTGCCCTTCCCGCGCAAGGCCTCGACCTCCCCGCGACGCAGCACTGGATCGTCATCCGCAAGCCCTGAGGCGACGTTGAAGCTCGCAGCGCTCATCGCCGTTGTCGTCGCCGCCGCGCCAGCGCACGCGGCGTCCGAGCGGATCGCCATCCTGGTGGGCAATAACCGCGGGCTCCCCGGCGAGGTCGGGCTGCGCTATGCGGAATCCGACGCGCAGAAGATCGGCAAGGCGTTGACCGACCTCGGTGGATTCGATCCGGGCGAAATCCATTCGCTCTTCGGCGGAAGCGCCGACGAGGTCCGCGCCCTCCTCAAGAAGCTGTCGCGGCCAAGCGCCGGACCTTCGCTCTCCCTCTTCTATTACTCGGGGCACGGCGACGCCGCAGGGCTCCACCTGTCGGGAACCACCCTGCCCTTCGACGAGCTGCGCGATCTCCTCGGCGGTCTGGGGGGCAAGGTGAGCCTGAGCCTCATCGACTCCTGCGCGAGCGGGGCGATGACGCGCGCAAAGGGGGCACGCCAGGGGCCGTCTTACGACATCGACGTGCTCCGCGACCCGGCGCTGGAAGGACGGATCGTCATCACCTCCAGCAGCGAGGACGAGATCGCGCAGGAATCCGATCGCCTGGAAGGGTCCTTCTTCACCTACTACTGGGTCTCGGGCCTCTACGGCGCCGCGGACGCCAACGGCGACAACCTCGTCACGCTCGAGGAGGCGTTCCGCTTCGCCCATTACCGTACCCTCGAGCGGACCATCGAGAGCCGCGTCGGCGTCCAGCGGCCCTCCTTCGCCCTGGCGCTCGCCGGTCAGGGGCAGCTCGTGCTCGCGAACCTCTCGCACAGCAGCGCGCGCCTCGAGGTCGCCCGCGGCAGCAAGACCGGCCAGTACTTCGTCCTCGATTCCGACAAGCGGCTCTTGCTCACCGAGATCGCGACCAGCGGGAACGGCCCGGCCGCCATCCGCGTACCGCCCGGCAAGTACCGCGTGCGCAAGCGCGAGGAAGCGGGCTCGCTGGTCGTGGACGTGACGGTGGGCGCGGGCCAGGTCCGGACGATCGAGGACGCGGACATGGCCATGCTCCCGTACGAGGAGCAGGTCGGCAAGGGCGACGCGGGTGCCCACCTCGTGCAGGAGCCGCAGCTCAGCGCCGGCATCCGCAGCGGCCTGCATCGCGGAATCGGCCTCGGGCTCGATCTGCGGGCCGCATACCGGGTCTCCGCCGGCAAATGGTTCGTGCAGCCCGAGGTCGAGCTGGTCCAGGCCACTCTCGTCGATGCCGGGCGCAGGTTCCGCCACAGCGAGACCACTCTCGGCTTCGCCGGAGGTTTGCAGTCGTGGGCTGGACCGCTCCATCTCGCGGCCGGTCCGGAAGTTGGCCTCGTCCTCTTCGACGACGTGCTGGAGCGGGCGGAGGCAGCCCCCGCGGCCGCCGGTCCCCCCGGTTCGAAGCCGCCCGAGTCCGCCCCGCAAGGCATCGTGCCCATCGGGTTCCGCGCCGGCGTTTTTGCGCAGGCCGCGCTGCGGACCGTGGACCGGTTGTTCCTCACGCTCGATGTCGCTCCCGGGGTGGTCCTCTACCGCAACGAAGGACGGCGGGCCTCCTCCGCCGTAGTGGGCGGCGGTTTCGGGCTGCTCTACTCGTTTCCCTGAACGCTTCCCATTCGCCCGGCGCGGCGGTGTCGAACGGGCGCGCGAAAGGAGCGGCGAATGGCACGGCGAGCTCTGGTCTTCCTCGGTGTTGCGGCGGCGCTGTCGGTGGACTGCGGAAACGGAAGGCCCACGCCTCCGGGGATCCGCGCGGACGTCAGGCTACGGGCCGCGGCGGATTGCGAGTCGCTCAACCGCCAGATCCAGGATCTCGCCATCGACCAGATGCGCGCAACCGTCGAGGCGTACCGGGGGCCTATCGTGTTCGCCGCCGCCGCGCCGGGGGCGGGCCCCGCGAGCTTTTCGACGACCAACATCCAGGTGCCCGGCGTCGACGAGGCGGACGTCGTGAAGAACGACGGGACGCGCATCTTCACTCTGGCCGATGGCGCGCTCTGGGCGGCGCGAAGCTGGCCGCCGCAGGACCTCGCCATCGCCGGCCACCTTCCCATCGAGGGATACGCGCAATCGTTGTTCCTGGATGGCGATCGAGTGGTGGTCCTTTCCCTGGTGCCGACCCGGGAAGCAGGGTCTGGAGCGGCGGCGATGGCTCCCTGCCCGCTCTTCAGCGACTATTGCCTGGCTGGAAATCCGGCCACCAAGATCACCGTGGTCGACGTGAGCGCGCTCTCCGCTCCGGCAGTGCGCGCGGAACTCTATCTCCCGGGGTACGTGAACGAGGCGCGGCGCATCGGATCGTCGGTGATCTTGATTTCGCAGGATTCGGTGCGGTGGCCAAGGGACATCCGCTACTTCGGCGCCGACACCGACGCGCTCGAAGAACGCAACGAGGCGATCATCCGCGCGACCCCGGTCGAGGCCTGGTTCCCGCCGGGCAGCCGGAAGCTTGCGGACGGAACCAGCGTGGACCTCGGCTACCATTGTGGCGATTTCTATCTCCCCGACGCGCCGGAGCGGCTCGGCCTTGCCACCATCGGCAGGCTGGACCTCGACCATCTCGACGCGGGCATCTCGCGGACCTCCATCGTCGGAGAGGTGTCCCAGATCCACGCGACGCCTACGACGCTTTACCTCGCGAGCGAGCACTTCTGGTGGTGGCCGGAGCCGGGCCAACGCGATTTCACCTATCTGCACCGGTTCGACATCTCGGAACCGGGGCGCGCCGTCTACGTCGCTTCGGGCGGCGTCGAGGGGCATCCGGGCGACCAGTTCGCCCTCGACGATCGCGATGGCCTGCTCCGGGTCGCCGCCACGACCATCGCTTCGGCCTCGCCGCCGCGTCTCGGAAACCACGTCGCGGTCCTCGGCCTGCGCGAAGAGTCGGGTACGCAGCGGCTGGTGCTGATCGGCGACACCGGGCCGCTCGTCGAAGGGGAACGCATCTTCGCCGCCCGCTTCGTCGGCGACAAAGGGTTCGTGGTCACCTTCCGCTCCTTCGATCCCCTCGTCACCCTCGACCTGCGCGATCCCGCCCACCCGCGCAAAGTGGCGGAGCTGACCGAACCGGGGTTCTCGCGGCTCTTGCAACCGATCGACGACGGTCACCTCCTCGCGCTCGGCATCGACCTGCCCGATCCCGACCCGCAGGGCCGCCTGGACGAGAGTCGCCGCGCGGTGAAACTTTCCCTCTACGACGTCACCGACCTCGCCCATCCGCGGCGCACCTCGCAGATCCTGGTCGGCACTTCCTCGGGCTGGACCGCGGCGCTCTGGGACCATCACGCCTTCAACTGGTACCCGGAGCGCAAGCTCCTCGGCCTTCCTTTCAGCGACTGGGCGCAGCCTCCGCCGGGGCAGCCCTGGTACGACCGATTCGTCTCCGATCTGCGTCTCTTCTCGGTAGACGCCGCTTCCGGAATCGCGCCCCTCGGCGCCCTCTCGATGGCGGACGTGTACCTGAAGGTCGGAAGCGGCAACTGGACGTCGTGGTACCGGCCCTGGGTCAGCCGGGGCGTGATGGCGACGGCGCAGGGAGGCGACGACTTCGTCTACGTGATTTCCGACGCCGGCCTTCGATCGGCGGCGCTGCGCGATTTGGGCAGTCCGCTCGCGACGGCCCTCTTTCCCGCGTCTCCCTGACATCGCGGTCGGTGGTATTCGATGTCGTGCCGATGAGAGCAGCCTACCGCGTCGACTTGCAAGCACCGCCAGAGAGCGCCGGCGGCCCTACGCTTCTCTTCCTCCATGGCGCCGGTGAAATCGGGACCGACCTCGGCAACGTGAGACTCCACGGGCCCTGGCTGCGCGGACACGACGGCCGACCGCGCAACCAGCTTGCCGCCTCCTCTTTGTCGAAACTGCGCGTCATCGCCCCTTTGCTCGAGGAGAGAGCCTTCTGGGATCCCGCCCGGTTGGCTCTCACTCTCGAACGCAACCTCGACGCTGCGACAACCCCGGTTTGCCTGGCAGGTCTGAGTCTTGGGGGGCGGGGAATTCTCGATCTCGCGCTCGAGCATCCCGACCGGTTCTCGGCGCTCTTATGCTTCTGTCCCGCCGGCGGCACGACGCTCGCGGGCGCCATCGAGGCCCTGTC
>JBJMQD010000072.1:0-3033 GCA_045802855.1 Myxococcales bacterium
CGGCGAACCGGACACCACCACCGTGCGAACTTGATTCCGGCGCATGATCTTCTCCGGAGCGAAATCGAGGCGCAGGTTCGCGACCTGGAGCAGAGGCACCTTGATCGCCGGGCGCGAGCCGAGGACGTAGAGGTTGTTCAAGCTCGCGAGCGTGCCGCGCTCGCTTTCGCGCAGCCGCGCCAGGATGGGGATCTGCTTGTCGCCGTCGCGCAAACGGCCGAGCCCGATCCCGGTCAGCGCATTGGTGGAAGCAGCAACTTCGCGGTTCGATACTCCCGCAAGACGCGCGCGCGCAGGGTCGACCTGCAAGGCGATCCGGGGCGTCTCGGTGCCCCAGTCGTCCCGGACGCGGTCGGCGATGGGGATGTCGCGGAAGACGGCCTGCGCTCGACGAGAGAGATCCCGGAGCGTCTGGATGTCGTCGCCGGAGATGCGCACCTCGAGCGGGTTGTTGACGGGCTTTCCGGTCTCGAGCTGGCGAACGTCGATCAGCGCCCCGGGCACCTGCGCCGAAAGCGCGCGCTGCAGCGGAGCGACGAGGGCGGTGGTGTCGTGATCGTCCGTCACCTCCACGACGAGCTGGGCGTAGTTGACCTGGTCCTGCTGCGGAGAGAGCGAGAACCAGAATCGGGGCGCGCCGCCGCCGATGAAGGTGGTCACCGACCGGAGCACCTCGCGGTGCGTCTGCTTTCCGTGCTCCGCGGCCACCTCGCGCACGACGCGATCGGCGATGCGCGCGGCCTCGTCGGTCGCTTCCAACGTAGCGTTCTCGGGCAACCAGATGTCGACATACGAGAGATAGGAGAGGTCCGTCGGGAAGAACGCCGTCTTCAGGCGTGGAGCAAGCGCGATGCCGGCGGCGAGCACGCCGGCCGCGGCCACGAGCACGAGGTAGCGGTGGTCGATCGCCCAGCGCACGCCGCGCGAGTAGACCCCGGCGACGCCCCGCTCGCGGCGCTCGGCCCACGGCAACGGCGGCGTGTCGTGGCCGCGGAGCAGCGCGTGGCCCAGGAGCGGCACGAACGTCATCGAGACGATGCGCGAGGCGACGAGCGCGCAGGTGATCACCACCGGAAGGGTGAAGATGAAACGGCCGACATCGCCGGTCATGACCAGGAACGGCAGGTAGGCGACGATGTTCGTGACGGTGGCGAAGAAGATGGCGCGCGCCAGCCTGGTGGGCCCGAGCCACGCGGCGAGGCGGCCGGGCTTGCCCGCCTCCAGCTCCCGTTTGATGGCATCGCCCGCCACGACGGGATCGTCGACCAGGAGCCCGAGCGAGATGATCAGCGCCGCGATCGACATCTGCTGGATGTCGATGCCGAGCAGGTACATGAACGCGTAGCAGAGCGCCAGTGTGAGCGGGATCGAGAGCGCGAGCAGGAGCGCCGAGCGCCACTCCCAGAACCCGATCAGGCCGATGAGTACGATGATCGCGATGGCCTCGTAGAAGCTGACCAGGAAGAGGTCGACCTTCTCCTTCACCTGGCGCGGCTGATCGGAGGTGCGGGCCAGGATCAGGTCTTCCGGAAGGGTCGCGCGGACGCTTCCGAGCTTGGCGTCGACGTCGGCGCTGAAGTCGGCGATCTGCCGGCCGGCCTGCATCTGCACCGCCACGGTGATCGCGCGGGTGCGCTGCCACGTCCCGGCCGCGTCGCGCCAGGTATGGAAGTTGAGGTAGCGCGGCGGGTCTTCGTAACCGCGGCTCACGTCGGCAAGGTCGCGCAGGTAATAGGGCGCGCCGCTCCGGGATGTGGACACCAGCAGATCGGAGATCTCCTGTTCGCTCTTCAATTCGCCGCTGACGTCGACGATTACCCCTCGTCCCTGCGCGCGGGCGACGCCGCCGGGGGCCTGTACGTTCTGCGCAAAGATCGCCTGCTGCAGCATCTGTTGCGTCACGCCCGTCGAGGCGAATCGCTCCTGCGAGTAGTCGAGGTAGATGCGCTCGTCGAGCACGCCCGAGCGCGTCACCTTGGCGACTTGCGGCGAGACCTGGATCCGTTTGGCGATCTGATCGGAGAAGTCGTCGAGCTGTCGCAAGCTGTACCTGGAGCCGGCGACCCGCTGCAGCTCTTCGCTCGCCTGCTCCGGCTGCTCGATGATCGCGGGATCCCAGAGGTCCGGGTGCAGCCACCCGCCGTGGAGCCGCTCGTTCTCGAAGCGCTGGACCAGGGCGTGCCAGGACTCGCGGTCGAGATCTCCGAGCGCGTCGAAGCCTACGAATCCGCTGCCGCGCACGGGGCGGACGTCGTCGGCTCCTTCGGCGCGCGCAAATGCGGCGAGCTGGTCGACGATGCGCGCGATGGGCAAAGGGTTCAGCGCGCCCGGGAAATTGAAGACGATCGTGTGCCGGGCTCCCTGGCGTGCGGCGGATCGCGCCGCGCGGACCGACGCCTCGATCGCCTGCGCGCGAATCGCGATCTCGGCATCGGAAATTCTCGGGCTCGCGACGGTCAGCATCAGCGCCGCGGTATCGCCAAAATCCTTCTTGAAATCGATCGGCAGGGCGCCTTCCGGGAGGTCGCGGATGTTCTTGATCCGGGAATCGATGTCGTCGAGGGCGCGCCCGAGGTTCTTGGCGTCCGCCCGGACGGTGACCTGCACCACCGAGACGCCATTGCGCGAGGTGGACTCGATCTTCTCCACTTCGCTGTTGGAAGCGATCTTCTCCTCGATCTTTCGGGTGACGAGCTGCTCGACCTTCTCGGCCGGCGCGCCAGGCCAGGGCGTGATGGCGACCGCGACCCGGACCGGAATCAACGGGTCCTTGCGCTTGGGCATCTGCAGGTAGCCGAACGTGCCCGCGACCAGCGTCGCCACGAGCAGCACCCAGGCCACCTGGCGGTTATCGGTGAAGTAGCGCGCCGTGTTGTGCGATTTGGAGATCAGCTCTTCGTCGCTCTTGTGCGCCATGGCGGGCCTCGAGGCGCTACGGAACGAGCTGGACTGTCTGGCCGTCGTTCAGGAGCGTCGCGCCTTGCACGACGAGACGCTCGCCAGGGAGCAGCCCGCTCTCGACGGCCACCTCGT
>JBJMQD010000225.1:0-3688 GCA_045802855.1 Myxococcales bacterium
CCCGCCCTCGGGCCCGCCGTCCTGGCGCAGTATTCGGAGGGCGTGGACGTGGAGTTCTTCCCGCCCTCCGTCGTGTAGCTAGCTTTGCTGCAGGACCGTCTGCAGCGATGGGCCGAACGTCGCGGCCATCGACAGGGTGAAGTAGACGACGGTGACATAGACGGCAACCAGCAACGCCGGCTTCAGGCATAGCTTCAGCTTCTCCATGGGATTGTCCTTGCGTTGGAAGACTTGTGCGTAGCCGCAATGCATTACGCTCTTTGGAAAATGCAACCCTCCTTTCGACTTGCGAAAAGGCGAAGCCATGCCCGGGAAGCGTCGCTTCCGCCGCCGCTCGATGTGCCGAAGCAAAAAGGCCGAGCGGCTTTCGCCACTCGGCCTCGGGAGCGCGGGAGCGCGTTCCTAGACGTCGGGTGGCTTTGGTATTCCGTCGAGCGCACGACCGAACATCTTCACGCTCGGGATCTGCCAGCAGTTGTCGATGCACCGCGCCATGGGACCACTCCGTTTGCGAAATCGTTCAGGGCATTATCAGATGGCAAAAACGTCGTCAACCCCGACGGAGGTCGCGATGACGAGATTCCTGGTCGCAAGCGTTCTCCTCGCTTCCAGCCTTCCCGCGGTCGGGGAAGTGAGCGAGGTCCACGTCGCGCAGCAATACGGAGTGAGCTTCTTGCCGCTCATGCTGATGGAGCGGGACAAACTCCTCGAGAAGCATGCGAGGTCCGCGGGCCTCCCCGAGATTAGCGTCGTCTGGACGAAGCTCGCTGGCCCGAGCGTCATCAACGACGGGCTCATCTCGGGCAGCGTCCATTTCGCCGCTACCGGAGCGCCCTCGCTGATCACGCTCTGGGACAAGACGAACGGCGGCGTCAAAGGCATCTCGGCGATGACGACGTATCCGCTGTATCTCGTCACCCGCAATCCCGACGTGAAGTCGATCAAGGACTTCACCGGGAAGGACAAGATCGCGGTTCCCTCGGTCAAGGTGTCGACGCAGGCGATCGTGTTGCAAATGGCGGCCGCCAAGCTGTGGGGCGAGGACCAGTACGCAAGGCTCGACCCGCTCACCATCGGCTTGTCGCATCCCGACGCCCTCCTCGCCCTGACGAGCGGCACGAGCGGCGTCAACGCGCACTTCGCCACCTCTCCTTTCTACGAACAGGAAGTGAAGATTCCGGGCGTCAGGACGATCGCGACCTCGTACCAGATCCTCGGCGGCCGCGCGTCGGCGCTGGTCATCACCGCCTCGAGCCGCTTCCGCGAGGCGAATCCGAAACTCTGCCGCGCGTTCTTCGACGCGCTTTCCGAGGCCATCCACACGATCAACAAGGACAAGCGCGCCGCGGCGAAAATCTATCTCGAGCAGGCGCACGACAAGAAGAGCACTGTCGACGACATCGCCCGCGTCATCGAAGATCCGGACTACGAGTACACGCTCCGGCCGGAGAAGGTCTTCAAGACGGCCCTGTTCATGAACCAGATCGGCACCGTCAAGAAGCGCCCCGATTCGGTGCGCGACCTCTTCTTCCCGGAGGCCCATTCGCTCGGGGGTGATTGAAGTGGAGCCGGTGCGGATCGGCGCTGGCGCGGGATTTTCGGGCGATCGCCTGGAGCCCGCCGTCATCCTCGCCGAGCGGGGCCGGATCCAGTTCCTCGTGCTCGAGTGCCTGGCCGAGCGCACCATCGCGCTCGCGCAATTGCGGCGGCGGCAGGATCCGGACGGTGGAACCGATCCGTTGCTCGATCGCCGGATGGCGCTTCTCCTTCCGGTCATCCACCGCAACGGCGTGCGGATCGTCACCAACATGGGTGCCGCCAATCCGCTCGCCGGCGCGAGGCGGGTGGTCGAGATCGCGGGCAGCCTCGGCTTGCGGCTTCGCGTCGCCGCGGTGACCGGAGACGACGTCCTCGCCACGCTCGATCGGGAAGTGCCCGCTCTCGAATCCGGGCGTCCGCTGCGCGAGTACGGAGCGCTCCTCTCGGCCAACGCATACCTCGGCGCGGACGCTCTTCTCCCCGCGCTGGAGAGCGGTGCGGACGTCGTCGTCACCGGGCGCGTCGCGGATCCGTCGCTGTTCGTCGCTCCCATCGCGCATCAGTTCGGCTGGCGGATGGACGACGTCGAGCGCATCGCGCGCGCCACCGTCGTCGGGCACCTCCTCGAGTGCGCCGGGCAGGTGAGCGGCGGCTACTTCGCCGACCCCGGCAAGAAGGAAGTGCCGGGTCTCGCCACGCTCGGCTTCCCTTTCGCCGACGTCGACGAAGAGGGAAACGGATCGATCGGCAAGGTGGACGGCACCGGCGGCCGCATCGACATCGGCACCGTCACCGAGCAGCTTCTTTATGAGGTGACGGATCCGTCGGGGTATGTCACGCCCGACGTAGTCGTGGATTTCACTACGGTCCGCTTGCGTGAAAAGGGTCCGGATCGCGTCGCCGTGTCGGGTGCCACGGGCAGGCCGCGTCCGTCGTTACTGAAGGCGAGCATCGGATACCACGCCGGGTTCGTCGGCGAAGGCGAGTTGAGCTATGCCGGGACCAACGCCGTCGCTCGTGCGCGGCTCGCCGCGGACATCGTGCGCGAGCGCCTGCGCGGCGAGGTGGGCGACATCCGCGTCGATCTCATCGGCAGCACCTCGCTCCACGGGCGGTCGTTCCTGGCAGACGAGAAGGTTCACGAGGTCCGGCTGCGGGTCGCGGCGCGCTGCGCGGCGAAAGAGCAGGCGTCGCGTGTCGGCGAGGAGGTGGAGGCGCTGTATACGAACGGACCTGCAGGGGGCGGCGGCGCGCGGAAGTCGGTCACCGAGCAGGTCGGGATCGTCTCCTGCTTGATCCCGCGCGACCGGGCCGTCGCCCGCGTCACGCTCTTCGAGAGCAGGCCATGACGAAGCTCCACGACCTGGCCCACTGCCGCGCGGGCGACAAGGGCGACACTTCGATTCTCTCGCTCATCGCTTATCGGCCCGAGGACTACGCGCTCCTCGTCGAGCGCGTATCCGCGGCCGCCGTCAAGCGACATCTCGCCGGCATCGTGCAGGGCGAAGTCCGCCGATTCGAGCTGCCGCATCTCTTCGCGCTGCAGTTCGTCTGCGAGCGTGCGCTCTGCGGGGGCGTCACCACGTCGCTGTCGCTCGACGCGCACGGGAAGACGCTCAGCTCGGCGCTGCTGGAGCTCGAGATCGAGGTGGGCTAGGGTACGGGAATGACGCTGCGTCAAACCTCGCCCCCATGATCGATCCGGCTGCTTCTGTCGGTGGCGCTGCTCGACGAGCTCGCGTCGGGCGTCGCCCCCGCGGGATCGCCTGAGCTCCTTCGCGACTTCCATCTCACTCCGGCGCTCGCGGCGGGATGGACGCTGGTCGCGATGCAACTGCTCGCCGTCGTCGAGGCGCCGCTCCTCGCCTTGACGGCGCGCTGGCCGCGTCGATCGCTCCTCGCTGTCTCGCAGCTCGCCGTCGCCGGGACGTGCGCGTTGGCAGCGGCGTCGCCGTCGCACTGGTTCCTGCTCGCCGCGCTGCTCTTGTACGGGCCCGCCACCGGGATGGCCTGTGCCACGGCGCAGGCCGCGCTCGTCGACCGCGCTCCCGACGACGCGGAACGCGTGCTTTCGCGCTGGGCGATCTACCAGTGCGCCGGAGATCTCCTCGCGCCGCTCTTGCTTTCGGTGCTGGCGCTAGCGGGATCC
>JBJMQD010000263.1:0-19390 GCA_045802855.1 Myxococcales bacterium
GGAGACTTCGCTCTCGTGCAGCTCGCGGACGCCGGTCATCTCCGTCTCCAGCGTCTCGCAGCGGGACTTTGCCTCGGTGAGCTGGGTGCGGAGCTTGTCCGCTTCCGCCGCCTTGGCCTTCGCGCCGGCGTTCGACTTCAACTCCTCGCGAGCGGTGGCGAGGTCGCGCTCGAGCTTCTTCGCGGCGGCGGCGAGGGCATCGGCGCGCTGCTGCAGCGCCTTGCTCGCGGACTCGCGCTTCTTCGTCTCGTCGCGCAGCTCCTGGGCCTGCGCCTCGAGCGCGGTCTGCTGCTCCTCGAGGGTGAGAAGCTGCTTGTCCTTCTCGTGCAGCTCCTCGCGCAGGCGGAGGATCTCCTTCTCCTGCCGGTTGCGCGCTTCCTTCAGCCGCTGCAGCTCCGCGGACGGTGAGCTCTGCCGCGCCGCCTCGACCTCGGCGGTCCTGTCGGCGAGCGCCATCTCGAGCTCCGCGATGCGCGCCTGCAGATCGGACCGCGCCGGACCCGTGACGGGCTCGTCGTCCTCGGCCAGCGGCGTCTCGAGAAGGTCGCCCATCTCCGGCTCGACGTGCTCGGGAGCCGCGGCGACGGGGTGACGCATCCGGTCGGGTTCCTCGACGATCGCCTCGGGCGGCGCTTGCAGATCGTCGATCACGGTCTCGGGCGCGGCTTGCAGCTCGTCGATGACAACCTCGGGCGCCGCCTCGGGCTCCTCGAGGAGCGTCTCCTCGTCTTCGGGCGCAGCCACCGGCAGGTCCTCGTCACCGGTGAGGCCGGCGAGGATCTGATCGTCGGTGGGAGCGCTGACCACGGTCGGCGCGAGCAGTGGCTCGTCGTCGCCGAAAGCGGCGTCCTGCGCGGGCTCCGGCGCGAGCCGCAGATGGGGCCGCTCGAGCGCAGCCGGCTCGACCGGCTTCATGTTCTCGAACGCCTGGTCGAACATTTCCAGGTCCTGATCGCTCTCCGTGCCTGTCTCGTCGAGATGGACGACCTCTTCGACGTCGTCGACCAGCACTCCCTCTTCCAGGTGCCCGCCGTCGTGGACGTCGTCGTCCGTGAGATGGATCGGCTCGTCGTCGTCGGCGGTGAGATTGGTCAGACCGAGCGACTCGTCGTCCTCGGAGAGATTCTGCGCATCGCCCTCGCTCGGGGGCGCGATGCCCAGCAATGCGGAAGCCTTGGTGAGCAGCGCCGCCGGCTGGAACGGCTTGATCAGGTACTCCTCGGCCCGCGTCTTGAGCTTCTTGTGCTTCTCGAACGATTCCGGCGTGGCGTTCGCGCTGGTGAGGACGACGGGGATCGACTTCAGCTTGTCGTCCTTCTTCAGCCGCGTGCACAGCATGTAGCCGTTGGTCGGCTGCGCCTCGACGGAAACGACGATCAGATCCGGATTCTCTTGCTTGGCGAGCGTCAGGCCCTGATCGCTGTTCGTTGCCGTGAGCGGCGTGTGGCCGCTCTTCGCGATCGCGCTGGCGAGGACGTTCGCGAAGGATTCGTCCGAATCGATGACAAGAATTCGCTTGGCCATGGCGTGCTTTTTTTGCCTTTCGCTGGAATCCCGAGAGTACGGGTGGGGCGCCAGAAGTGTCAATGAAACTAGGGGATTTCTTCGGCGCACCCCGGGGATCTCCGGAACGTCCGCAAGATTACCGGTGACGATGTGGGGGCGCGTCGCCGCTCAGCGCAGTTCCGCCGCCTGGACGAGCTGCAGGACATCGCGCTCGTCGAGATCCGAGATGAGCTGGTAGACGATCTCGTTCGTCTTCCAGGACACCACGTTGTAGCCGCGGCTCCGACTCACCCACACCTGTCGGTCCGCGACCTGCCGCGCGTCACCCGGCAGCGACGGCTCGTCCGGATCGTCGACGATGACGAGAGAGACGCGCCCGCCGCCCCGCGGCAGATCGTACGAGACGAGCGCCGCAGGGTGCGAGTGCACTTGCGAAAGCCGCACTCCCTGCAGCGAACCGTTCGTCAGGCGCGGAACGCGAGCGGCGAACGGCAGCTTCTTCGCCAGCCAGTCCTGCACCGCGGTGGCGTCGCTCGCCGTGTAGTCGAGCGGAAGCTGCCGCGCGTGCACCGCGAGGGAGATACCGTCCTCGAGGAGCGGCGAACGGGCGCGACGAAGCAATGGATGCGTCAGGCCGCCGGCGAGGAACCAGACCGCGATGCCGACGGCCGCGGCGGCGAGGCCGACGCCGAGCCGGTTGCGAAGGAAATCGTCCCACCGGCCTGGCGGACCTTCCGCCTCGCGCAGCTGACCGCGTAGCGCCTCGCGCAGTTCCACGGGCGCGAGCGCGGGGGCGGCCCGCCGGACGGCGGCCTTGAGGCCCTCCTGCATCGAGACCTCGCGGCGGCAGTCGGGACAGCGGGTGAGATGGTCCTCGATCTCCGCCGTTTCGAATCCCTCGAACTCCCCGTCCACGTAGGCGGGAAGGAAGGTCGACAGATCGCGGCACTCGAGGGACATGGGAAACGTTCGTTTCAGCGCGCGCGGCGCTTGAACTCGAGGACTTCGGCTTCCGCTTCCGACTCGGCGCCGAGATCCATGGCCCGGGAGACGGCGACGACGCCTTGCGAGACGGCGTACCCGAGCAGGTTCTTCTGGAGGAGCTTGCGGCCGCGGTAGAGGCGGCTCATCACCGTGCCGACCGGCACGTCGAGGATCTCGGCGATCTCCTTGTAGGAGAACTCCTGGAGGTCGGCGAGGATCACGACGAGGCGGAAATCGACGGGAAGCCCGTCGATGGAGCGGAGCACGTCGTCGGAGAGGAGCTTGTCGAAGAAGTACTGCTCCGGATTGACGGCGGTCTCATTGGTGTCGCGGACGACGAACTTGTCGCTCGTCACCTCGCGGGCGGCGCCTTCGACGACCGTGCGCTCCTTCACCCGGCGGCGGTAGCGGTTGATGAAGGTGTTGGTGAGGATCTTGAAGAGCCACGCCTTCATGTTGGTGCCGCGCTCGAACTTGTCGAAGAAGCGGAACGCGCGCAGGAAGGCGTCCTGCACCAGATCCTCGGCGTCCCTCTCGTTCTTCGTCAGCCGGAGGGCCGCCGAATAGAGCTGGTCGAGGTGCTCCAGCGCCAAGGCCTCGAACTCCCTGCGCGTCCTGTCGGTGTGCTTGAAGTCGAGCATCCCGGTACCGTGAGCAGAGGGTGAAAGGCAGTTGGAATCAATGTAACTGGCCCGGACCAGCTTGGAAACCTACGTACCCGCCCTTGCATTCCGTGCGCCGCCGGGCTAGCACGCCCGTCTGGGCGTCGGACCGGATTCCCGTGTAGCTGTGCCGAGTTACCCGCGTCACCGGCGGGTGGCGAGGGCCTTGTCGAGCGGCGTGTAGGGCAGGTCGAGCGCCTCGGCGACGGCCTTGTAGGTGCAGTGCCCGTTGAACGTGTTCACCCCGAGCGCGAGCGCCCGGTCCCGCTTGACGGCCTCGACGACGCCAAGGTCGGCGAGCTTCACTCCGTACGAGATCGTAGTATTTGTCAGCGCGAACGTCGAGGTCTGCGCCACGGCGCCGGGCATGTTCGCGACGCAGTAGTGGATCACGCCGTGCACCGCGTACGTCGGGTGGTCGTGCGTCGTGGGACGGCAGGTCTCGATGCACCCGCCCTGATCGACCGCGACGTCCACCACTACCGACCCTTCGCTCATCTGCGAGATGAGCTTCTCGCTCACGAGCTTCGGCGCCCGCGCACCCGGGATGAGGACGCCGCCGACGAGGACGTCCGCCTCCCGCGCGTACTTCGCGATCTGGTCGGCGTCCGAGTAGATGGGCTGGATCCGGGATCCGAAGATGTCGTCGAGATACGCGAGGCGGTTGATGTTGACGTCCAGGACGATGGTCTCGGCCCCCATTCCGCTCGCGAGCTTGGCGGCGTTCGTGCCCACGACGCCGCCGCCGAGGATCACGACCTTTCCCCGGCGCACGCCCGGCACCCCGGAGAGCAGCACGCCCTTGCCGCCGTGCCCCTTCTCCAGCTGCACCGCGCCGACCTGGACGGCCATCCGTCCCGCGACCTCGCTCATCGGCTTGAGGAGCGGGAGCTGACCGTCGTCCGTCTGGATGGTCTCGTAGGCGACGGCGCTGACGCGCCGATCGAGGAGCGCCTTGGCGAGCGAGGGGACGGCGGCGAGGTGGAAGTACGTATAGATCGTCTGGCCTTCTTGCATCAGGCCGTACTCGGTCTCGACGGGCTCCTTCACCTTCACGATCATCTCGGCCCGGGTCCACACTTCCTTGGCAGTCGAGACGATCTGGCCGCCGGCCTGGACGTAGGCATCGTCGCCGACGCCGGAACCGAGGCCCGCCCCCTTTTCCACGAGGACCGTGTGGCCGCGGCTGACGAGCGCCTGCACGCCGCCGGGGACGAGGCCAACGCGGTACTCACGCGTCTTGATTTCCTTGGGGACGCCGATGAGCATCGCTCGCTCCGTGAAGTTTGCGTCGAGAGGGGCGCGCACGATAACAGCCTCACCCGATCGGTCAAGCCGAGCGCTCTCCCATGTCACCGAACCTTCTCTTCGCCGACGAGCACGGCCGCGTCTTCGACCATCCGGTCTTGCGGGCGCTCGCGCTGACGCCCGCGGGAGCGGCGCCCGCCATCGATCCGCCGGTCGCGCTGCCGCCCCATGCGACTCTCTCCGTGCTGCCCGGCAGGCGACCGCTCGGGCTCGAACCGGCGACGGGAGAAATCGTCGAGGTGCGATCGATGCGCCTCGGATCGCGCGTCATCCGCCCCGTCGCCGTCGGCGCCGTGCTGCCGCCCGGATGGACGCGCCTCGCGGTGCCCGCGTACCGGAAGCTCTCGATTGCGCCATTGCTGCCGCAGTGGGCGTACACGATGGCCGGGTGGGACCCGGCAATCGGCCACGTCGTGTGGGCGCTCCGGACCGACCGGCGCTCGCATTGGGATCCCGCAACGCATTCGACTCCGGAGCTTCCGGCCCGCGTGGACAGGATGCTCACGGAGCACGGCGGCAACCGGCTCTACCGGCAACTCGCTCGCTGCGCCCTCGAATGGAACTGCTTCACCGCGCAGAACACGTTCTATGTCCGCGACGAGGGGGCGATCCCAGCCTCCGTGGGGTGCAATGCCCGGTGCGTCGGGTGCATCTCCGAGCAGCCCGAGGAAGGCCCTCCCAGCTCGCACGAGCGGATGGACGAGCCGCCCGGCGCAAAGGAGATGGCCGAGATTGGGGCCGCGCATCTCGCCGCCGCTTCCGGGCGCACGATGGTCTCGTTCGGTCAGGGATGCGAAGGCGAGCCGCTCACCCGGGGCGATGCGATCGCTCGCGCGATCGGGCTCATCCGGGCGCGGACGGATCGCGGGTCGATCAACATCAACACGAACGGCTCGCTGCCGGAGCGGCTTCTCGCCCTCGCCGACGCCGGCCTCGACGCTTGCCGGATCAGCCTGAACAGCGCGCACGCGCCGCTCTACGAGGCGTATTACCGGCCGGTCGGATACGGGTTTGCGGACGTTCTGCGATCGGTCCGGCTGGCGAAGCGGCGCGGACTGTACACCGCGCTCAACCTGCTCACCTTCCCGGGCGTGACCGACCAGGAGGGGGAAGCTACGGCGCTGTGCGCGCTGGTGGGATCCGCGGGCGTCGATCAGGTCCAGGTCAGGAGCCTCGCCATCGATCCAGAGCAATATCTCGAGATCGCCAGGCGCCACGCGGCGGGCGGGAGGATTCTCGGCATGCGGGAGCTCATCCGCAGGCTCCGGGTGGCTCGTCCGGGGCTCGTGGTGGGGAACTTCGCCCGCGGGCTTTCCGAGCGGGTATCGCGACATCGGTGACACGCTCCGCGGGTTGCGCGGGTGGTCTCGAAAATCAAACCTCGCGCACTCGCTCGATTTCCCGGCGGGCACGGCAGTTGCTCACAGAGAAGCGCATGGACCGCCGCATCGTTGCGCACCGCGCCGCGTTCGCTTTCCTCGCCATTGCGTCTGCCGTACAAGCCAAAGGTACCGCCGTGGTCGTCGTGGCGGACGACGGCGGTCTCGACGTCTCCGCAGTGAGGGCCATCCGCAGCGTGACGGCGTTCGAGTTGCGCCGCCGCGGCGTAGAGGTCTCGGAGGACCTCCGCACGGAAGGGGTCCAGCCGCCCGACGATCATCTCGCGGAGCTCGTCGAGGATCTCGACGCGCGCCGCGTCTTCCTGGTCCGGATCGGCGGGATGCTCGGCAGCAAGGTCCCGATGTCGCTCGACGAGGTGACGCCGGCGCGCTTCTCCCCGATCGCCTCCGCGTCGCTGTCCGCGGCGACGCTCGACGAGGCGGACGTGGTGGCGCAGCGCCTCGTCTCGGCGGTGCTGGATCGCCGCTCGGCGGACGACACCGCGACGATGCGGACGGTCACGTTGACGGAGAGCCGTCGCTTCGAGAAGAAGCCCGGAGAAAGGTTCCTCAGCTTCGGGTTCCCGGTCCTTCTCACCCACGGGAACGGAAGCGGCGGCCCGCTCGGATTCTCGCTCGAGTACTTCTACGAGGCGCAGAGCTTCCGCGCGGGCCTGCTGCTGGAAACGGCGACGAACGGAGGGACCGGCCTCGGCTGGTTCGGCATCGGAGCCACCTGGCTCCCGTTCGACTCGGAGCTATCGCCTTATCTTGGCGCCGGCATCGGCTACATGGGAGCGTCGAACGAAGGTGGCATGGGCGGCCGGCTGGAGGTCGGGATGGAACTGTTCCGGCTCCACGGCTTGCGGCTGCTAGGCGGGATCGACCTCATCGTTCCCTTCTTCGGCGGTACCCAGTCCGGGTTCACGACCTCGTCCGTGCAACCGGTGTACCCGCTCGGACACGTCCGGCTCGCGTTTTGAAGCGGTCGCAGTGGTAGACACGGGAGACGGTGCAGGCGGTCAAGCTGGAACTGCAGAAGGACCTGGCGCGGCACCTCCGGGCGGGGCACCCGTGGGTGTTCCGCCGCGCGCTGGAAAAGCCGCCGTCGGGCCTCGCTGCCGGCGCAATCGTGGACGTCGTAGAGAAAGGCCGCTTCGTCGCCCGCGGCTATTACGACCCGCATTCGCACATCAGCGTGCGGGTGCTGACGCTCGATCCCGCCGAGGCGGTAGGTCCCCACTTCTTCCGGCGTCGCATCGCCCGCGCCATCGCCCTGCGCCGGGCCTTCTGCCCCTTCTCCGATCCCGCCGGGACCGACTGCGTGCGGCTCGTCCACGGCGAGAACGACTGGCTCCCAGGCGTCGTGGTCGATCTCTACGGGAAGTTCGCCGTCCTCAAGCTCTACAGCGCGGGGCTCGGGCCGCATCGGGCGGAGATCGTCGACGCCCTGCGCGGCGAGGTGCAGATCGATGGCGTGTACGGGCGCGACGAGGACGCCGCCGAAGAGACCGTCGACGAGGAAGCGGGCGCGGACGCCGATGAAGGCCGCGCTCCGAGGGGCCGGGTGCTCTGGGGAAGCGAGCCGCCAGAGCACGTCGTCGTGCGCGAGAACGGCGTCGCGCTCGCGGTAGACGTCCGGGCCGGGCAGAAGACCGGGTTCTTTCTCGACCAGCGCGACAATCGATTCGCTCTGCGGCGCTACGCCGGCGCAGTCGCGACGGCGCTGAACTGCTTCTCGTACACGGGCGGGTTTTCGCTCGCGCTGGCGCTCCACGGAGAGGCCAAGGTGACGAGCGTCGATCGGGACGGTTCCGCTCTCGCGCTCGCTCGCAAGAACTTCGAGCTGAACGGCCTCGATCCCGCTGCGCATGCCTTCGTCGTCGCCGACGTGCTGGAGGAGCTCGCCGCGAGGCGCGAACGGGGGGAGCGTTTCGACGCCGTCGTGCTCGATCCGCCGGCCTACGCGAAGACCCAGAAGGCGGTTCCGGCGGCGCTCGACGGATACGCCTCGCTCCATCGAGTGGCCCTGGGCGTGCTGCGACCCGGCGGAATCCTCGCCACCGCCAGCTGCTCCGCGCGGGTGACCCCGGAGGACTTCGTCTCCGCGATCCGCGAGGCGGCGATCAAGTCGCGCGCCGACCTCACCCTGCTCGAGGAGCGCCGTCAGCCTGCGGACCATCCGGTCCGGATCGCGTTTCCGGAGGGGCGCTACCTGAAATTCTTCGTCTTTAGACGCGACGACTGACGATGGTCCTCGAAGGCCAATATCTCGAGCGGAGCGTCGCCGTGAAGAGCGGCGAGATCTCACTCGACGGTCTCTACCACCGCGGCCGCAAGGCGCCGCCCTGCGTGCTCGCTCCGCCACACCCGGTACTGGGCGGATCGATGACCGTTCCGGTCGTCGCGGAGCTTGCCTGGGCGATCACCCGCGCCGGGCATCCCACGCTGCGCTTCGACTACCGCGGCGTCGGCGCCTCGCAGGGCACGATCCGGCACCAGCCGGGGACCGAGCGCATCGGCGACATCGCCGGCGAAGTGGACGATCTCCGGGGCGCGATCGATCAGCTCCTCGCCTCCACGCGCTCGCAAGTCGTCTGCGCGATCGGCTACTCGTTCGGCGCAGCGGTGGTACTCGCGGCAGCGGCAGAAGCTTCGATCGAGCGGATCGCTCTCATCGCCCCTCCCCTCGCCGCATGGGACTTTTCCGCCCTGCGAAAGGTCGAGAAGCCGGTATTCGTCATGTGCGCCGGGAACGATCGCCACTGCGACCGCGAGACGCTGCGCGGGATGCTCGGCAAGGGCGCTGTCATGGCCGTCATTCCGGAGGCCGATGCCGGGTTCCTGCGTTCGCTGCCGCACCTCGGAAGGAGCGTGGTTGCCTGGCTACGCACGGGTCCCGACCTGCCGGATCTCGACGACCATCCGGACGAGCCGCGGCCAGACAAGGGCGGCTTTCGCGAGATCGAGCTGCACGATACCGGTGAGCCGGTTCCGGAGCTGGATCTCGACGACTAGCTCGCTTCCGAAATTTTCGGGCCCGGGGAGGCGTATGCTGGGGATCATGGGTTCGAGACTCGCCCTCGCACTGCTCGTCGTGGTCATGGCGGGTTGTAGCCGCCGGATCGTGGCCGTGGCCGAACCTGCCGATCCGGACGTCATCGCCGGCGTCATCGACGTCGGTCTGGAAGGGTTCACGCGGGAGCACCACGATCTGGGCGCGAGCCTCGGCGAGGTCCTCGAGGACGACCGGCTGGACGACGATCCGCTCGACGATGTCGACGATCCCGAACAGCTTCTCGTCCTCCGCGTCGATCCCGGCCGTGAAGCGGAGACGCTCGCGGCGCTTCGTGCGCGGCCGGATGTGCATTTCGCCGAACCTGTCGTGCGCATCCGGGCCCTCTGGGAGCCGGACGATCCTGGCTTCGGCAAGCAGTGGCACCTGAAGGCCGCGGGTGCTCCCTCGGCCTGGGACGCGACCCGGGGCGCCGGAGTCACCGTCGCGATCATCGACACCGGGATCGCGCAGGTCGACGACCTCGATCCCGAACGGATCGTCGCGGGGCACAACTTCCTCACCGGCGGAGCGGACGCGAAAGACGATCACGGCCACGGGACGCACGTCGCGGGCACCGTCGCGCAAAGCACCGGCAATGGGGTGGGCGTCGCAGGCATGGCTCCCCTCGCGCGGCTCATGCCTCTGAAGGTCCTCGGCGCGGACGGGAGCGGCACTTCGGTCGGAATCGCCGACGCCATCCGCTGGGCCGCCGATCACGGAGCGAAGGTGCTCAATCTTTCGCTCGGCGGCGGATCCCGCTCCGCCGCGATGGCGAACGCGGTCGCGTATGCGCGGCGCAAGGGCTGCGTCGTCGTCTGCGCCGCCGGGAATTCCGGATCGCGCGGAGTGCATTATCCGGCGGCGTACCGCGGTGCGCTCGCCGTGAGCGCGGTCGGACCGCAGGGGCGCCTCGCGCCGTATTCCTCCTTCGGTCCCGAAGTCCGCATCGCGGCTCCCGGGGGCGACAAGTCGCAAGGCGAAGAGGCCGGCGTCCTGCAGGAGACCATCGATCCGTCCGATCCGGCGGGGAAGGGCGTCTATCGGTGGTTCCAGGGAACCAGCATGGCGACTCCCCACGTCGCCGGAGCGGCGGCGCTCGTCGCATCGCTCGGAATCACGGATCCAGCCGCCATCGAGCGGCTGCTCGCGTCGACGGCGAAGGACAGCGGCCAGGAGCTCCGCACTCGCGAGATGTACGACGAGCGATACGGCGCGGGGCTCCTCGATGCCGCCTCCGCGGTGCGGACCGCGACCGTCTGGTGGACCATCTTCCGGATCGCGCTCGCCGCGATCGGCGCGTTCGTCGCGCTCTTCCACGCTCGCAAGCTGGGTCATCTACGGACCGGGGCTGGAGCGCCTGCGGGGTTGTGGCCCGCCCTTCTTTTCGGAAGCGGCGCGCTCGCGCTCCTGTCTCCGGTCGGTCTCGCGCGCGTGCAGGCCGCTTCGCTTCTCGCGCTTCCGCTTCCGGCGCTTCCCGAACGATTCCTCGGCTCCGCCGGGACGTCGCTCGTCGCCTCCCTCGCGGCGTACGCGGCGTGGAGCGCCGTGGTGCCGCTCGTCATCGCCCTCGTCGCGCGAGTCGCGACGCCCCTGCGCGGGATCGCGGCGGGCCTCGCGTTCGGGCAAGCGGGCGTGCTCCTCCACGCGGCGTTCTTCCGCACGCTCTACCTGCCGGTCCTTCCCGCCTTCCTCGTGCCCTTCTGGCTCCTCGCGGGGGCGTTCATCGCCTGGTGGATCGGACGCGCTCTCCTGACGCCGGAGTCCATCCGATGAGCGCGCTCCGCGGCCACGTCGAGAAGCGCGATCTCGAGGGCGGCATCTGGCAGCTCGTCGCGGAAGACGGGAAACGATACACGCTCGTCGGATCGACCGCCGGGCTGCATCCCGGCGCGAAGGTCGAGATCGACGGCGAGGTCGAGGCCGGAGGCGGATTCGGGATCGGGATGGCCGGTCCGCAACTCCGCGTGCGCAAGGTGCGCACGCTCTAGCGTCACTCGCGCGAGGTCTCGCGCACGCCGGCAACCACGATCGCCCCCGCCGCGACGGCGCAGAGCACGACCCACGCCGTCATCGGGAACGGCGGAACGACGTTCAGCATCTGGCCGGCCGCGACCAGCACCGCACAGACCCAGATCGCCAGGAGCTCAGGAGACCGGAAGCGCCGGAAACCCGTGGGCTGGGAGAAGTCCTCGGGGACCTCCGGAGCGAACGGCGCCGGACGGCGGAGCAGCCCCACGGCGCCGACGATTCCGGCGACGAGCAGGATCGCGCCGAGGACGAGCAGCCAGACCGGCGGGGGACTTGCCGGGTCTTCCCAACCGAGGAGGAATGCGGCGCCCGCGATCCCGTTGTTCACGGCGTGGCAGAGGACGCAGGTCCAGAGCGTACCGGTGCCGAGGCGCAAGAACGCCAGCAGGATCCCGATCTCCCACAGACCGAGGAACCCGACCGGATCGAGGTGGATGAGAGAGAACATGGCGCCGGTCGTGATCGCGGCCGCCGCGGGGCCCATCGCCCGCCGGAACGCCGGAAACGCGAAGCCGCGGAAGAACAGCTCTTCGCCGAACGGCGCGGCGATGACCACCGTCGCGAGGAACGGCACCGCCTGGGCCGAGAAGATGGTCTCCAGCATGCGCTGCTTGGAGTCGAATGCCTCGGCCCAGTCCGGGGGCACGGCCAGCCTTGCCGCCCAGGTCAAGAGCGACACCACGGGCTGGTTGGCGAGGCCCAGGATCACCGCGATGCCGGCTTGCCGCGGGGTGGGCGCGCGTAGCCCCAGATAGGGGCCGAACCGGACGTTGGCGCTGCGCAGGGCAACGATGGCAGGCAGCGCGATGGCGAGCCCTTCGGTGACCCACAGGCCGAGGACGATGCTTCTTCCCTGCGTCGCGAGCCCGATGGTGAAGAACCCCACCAGGAGGGCGACGTATCCCGCTATGGCGGCTCCCGCCCGCAGCGCCCCGCGGTCGGGGTCGGCCATCGTCTCGGTCATCGGCAGGGTCCTCCCATGCTACGCCGTTCGGGCTCCGCCCGGTCGCCGGCAAAGCCCGCTCCCTCCGCTACCACAGCTCCCCCTCGACACCTGGGCTTCCGGCAATTACGTCAGATGGGGCACTCCCATGGCAGACGACGACCACGTCCAGAGCGGGAGGCTCAAGCGCCTGAGCCGGCTCGCATACTTGACCGCCCGCACCACGGGAGATCTCCTGGCCGAGTCCGCTCGGCGCAAGCTGTCCGGTTCCACCGAGAGCTCCGCCGACCTGCGCAAAGCGGCCGAGCGCATCCTCGGCACGCTCGGAGAGCTGAAGGGGGCGGCGCTCAAGCTCGGGCAGGCGCTGGCCATGGATCCCGACGCCCTGCCGCCGGAAGCGCGCAGCATCGTGGCAAGGCTCCTGTCGCAGGCGCCGCAGCGGATGGCGTTCGAGCAGGTCGCCGCGGTCGTGAAGGCGGAGTTGGGCGGCGATCCGGACTGTCTGTTCCAGAGCTTCGATCGAGACCCGATCGCCGCGGCGTCGCTCGGACAGGTCCACGGGGCCGTCCTCGCCGACGGGCGCGAGGTCGTCGTCAAGGTCCAGTATCCAGGCGTCGACAAGGCGCTGGAAAGCGATCTCGCGAACGCCGCCGTCCTCGTTCGTGGACTCTCGATCACCGCCAAATCGCTCGACGGGCGCGAGTATTACGACGAGCTGCGCGGGTCCTTGCTCAAGGAGCTCGACTACCTGCAGGAGGCGGAACAGTGCCGCGCCTACGCCGCGGCCGCGATCCGCTATCCGGAGCTCGCCGTTCCGGAACCGATCGCCGAGCGCACCTCGAGCAAGGTGCTCACGCTGACGCGAATTCGCGGTCCGACGCTCCTCGAGGCAATCGAGTCGGATCCGGGTGTCGAAGAGCGGTACCGCATCGGGCGGCTCCTCACCTTCGCCATCTGGGGCCCGTTCTTCGCGGCGAGGCGCATCCACGCGGACCCGCATCCGGGTAACTTCGTCGTGATGCAGGACAAAAGGCTCGGCGTGCTCGACTTCGGGGCGACGAAGCTCCTGAGCGAGAAGTTCGCGGCGACGTACCGCAGCTTGCTCGCCGCCAACGCCAACGGCCGCCCGCGCCCGGAGATCGGACCCGCGCTCGGCCGGGCAGGGTTCACCTTCCTCGCCGAGGACATCGAGGACGCGTACGAGCTCTGCGACAAGATCGCTGACATCGTCGAGCGGCCCATCTCGATCGACGAACCGTACGATTTCGGCTCCGATCCGATGGTGCAGGACGTGCGGCGATTGTTCCAGGCGAATCCGCGCATGGCGCTCGCGATCCGGCCGCCGGTGGAAGCGGTGCTCTTCTATCGGTCGGCCGCCGGTCTCGCGCAGGACCTGCGTCTCTTGAAAGCCAAAGGCCGCTTCCGTCCGATCCTGCGAGAGATCGAGGATCGGGGGCAGATCGCCTGATGCCGGTGGACCGCGAGGAAAGGCTCGTCGACGACGCTGCCGGGCTCGCGCAAGTCGCCGAGGCGGTCGCGAAGGAGCCCCGCATCGCCCTCGACACGGAATCGAACGGGTTCCACGCCTACGTCGAGCGCGTCTGCCTGGTGCAGATCGCGACGCCTACCGCGAGCTTCGCCATCGACACTCTCGCGGTCGGCCTCGACCCGCTCGCGCCGCTCCTCAAGGATCCCGCCCGCGAGCTCACGCTGCACGCCGCCGAGTACGACGTGATGAGCCTCCGGCGGGACTTCAACGTCCGCCTGGGAAACATCTTCGACACGCACGCCGCGGCGAAGGTGCTCGGGATCGAGCGGGTCGGCCTCGGCAACCTGCTCGCGGATCAGCTCGGCATCTCCCTCGAAGAGGACGAGCAGCGCAGCGACTGGGGAAGGCGTCCGCTGAGTCCGGAGCAGATCACGTACGCCTTCGCGGACGTGCGCCACCTGTTGGAGCTGCGCGACAAGCTCGAGGCCGAGCTCACGGCCCACGGCCATCTCGACGAGGCGCGCGCTGAGTTCGCCCGGCTGGTGGAGCGCGAGCCGAGGGCGCGCGAGTTCGATGCGGAGGGCTGGCAGCGGATGAAGGCGGCGCGAACGCTGGACGGGCGCGGCCGCGGCGTCCTCCGCGAGTTGTACCTCCTGCGCGATCGACGGGCGCGCGACGTCAATCGGCCGCCGTTCAAGGTGCTCTCCGACCTCTTCCTCGCGGAGGTCGCCCGCAGGCAGCCGAAGACGCCGGAGGAGCTGGCCCGCATTCCCGGCGCTTCGCCGCAGCAGATCCGGAAGATCGCGCCGCAGATCCTCGAGGCGGTCGCTGCCGGCCAGAGTGGGGCGCCTCCGGTCCGGCCGAAGCCGAAGGGTCAGCGCAAGCCGTTCGGGCGCGGAGCTGCCGCGCAGCCGCCCGACGTGGAGGACCGCTACGAGAAGCTGCGCGCCTGGCGGAAGACCCGCGCCGCCGCGCGCAAGGTCGAGGTGCAGGTGATCGCTCCCAACGCGGTGCTGATGGCGGTGGCGCAATCCCGGCCGCGCGACCTCGACGAGCTCGGTCGCATCGCGGGGATGGACGAGTTCCGCTTGCGGCAATACGGCGCCGAGATCCTCGCCGCGCTCGACGAACCCTCCTAGAACGCGGCGCCCGGGCGCGGAGCAGGGATGCGTTCGATGAGCGACGGCGCCTTGCCTCCGGCCAGGATGCGATAGGCGCTCCAGGCGCTCGACACCGCCTTCACGTATTTGCGGGTCTCGCGATAGGGAATCGACTCCACCCATTCGTCGAGCGGCTGGTCCTTGCCCTTCACCACCCAGGGAGCGGCGATGCGCGGGCCGGCGTTGTACGCGGCAGCGGCGATGGCCGGATCGCCGAATCGTCCCACCAGCTCGGACAGGTACCAGGCGCCCAGATCGATGGCGACCGCCGGGTTCGCCATGTCCGACTCGGCAGGAACGGCGCGGCCGAGCACGATCGACGCCCGGCGCGCGGTCGCGGGAAGAAGTTGCAAGAGGCCGACCGCTCCGGCCGCGCTGCGGATGTCGGGCCGGAAGAGGCTCTCGCGCCGCATGATGGCGAGCAGGAAATAAGGATCGAGACCGGCCCGGGCGGCGCTCGAACCGACTTGCGCGGGATAAGCGATGGGATACGCGGCCGCGAGCAGGTCGCGAGGACTGTTCGGGCGCGGATGCCAGCCGAGGAGCGATTCGGCGAGCGAGGCCGCCCGGTCGTACCGCTGCGCCTTCTGGTAGACGGAAAGCGCCAGCGCGACCTCCGCGGAATGGCCGTGCTTCTCGCGCACGAACCGATCGGCTTCGGCTCCCGCCTCGGCATAGAGGCCGAGGCCGAAGAGCTGCTCCGCCACCCGCAGCCGCTTCGGCAGCTCGGCCGCCGTTTCCGAATCGTCCGGATGCTCCGGCCTTCGGCCTCCACCCGTCGCGGGCAAAGCCCGCTCCTCCGCGGGACGCGGGAAAGGAGCGGCATCGCTTCCCGCCATGCGGAGCCGCTGGCGCGCGAGCAGGCCGTACCAGCCGAGGGGATCGAGCTCGATGACCCTGCGGAGCAAGGGGTCGGGATCTCCCTTCGACGCGCGCGATTGCCAGTAGAGCCCTTGCGCGCGCAGCTCGTCGGAATCGGCGCTGGCGGCGAACTCGGCGAACCGTTCCGGGGCATCGCGCATGCCACGCCGGAAGGAAAGCCAGGCGAGCGTCCAGCGCGCATCGGACGCATGCGCTCCCTGGCGGCGCGCGGCGAGACGGGCGAGGCGGGTTCGCGCCGGACCCTCCTGGCCCGCATCGAGGAGGAGATGCGCGGCGACGTAGGCGGCCTCGTCCGCCTCGGGCTCCTTCGGGAAGCGGCGGGCGACATCATCCAGGATCTTGATCGCGTCGGCATCGAGTCCGCGGCGCGCCCGGTCGCGCGCGTAAAGCAGGCCGGACGCCGCCGCGATGCGCGGCACGGGACTCTTGTACGCGGCGGCGAGCGCGGGGCCTGCTTCCGTTCGCCTGCCGTCCGCCGCCAGCGACCGCGCGAGGGTCAACTGCGCCTCGGCGGCCTCGGGCGGTTTGAGCGCCTTCACCGCCGCCTGGGCCTGGGCGACGGCGGCACCGGGCTGGCCGGCGGAGAGCAGGCGCTGGGATCGGATGAGGAGGTCGCGACCGCTCGGGTCCGGGAGGGGCTTGCCCGCGATCGCCGCGAGGCGGGCCTCCTCGGCGCGAGCGACACGGTCGGCGGCAGGATGATCCGGGTGCTCCAGCCAGAAAGCGCGCCACGCCTGCGCGGCCTTCTGCGCTGGCGGCCCGGCCGCGGAACGCTCGGCCCGGTCTGCAAGCGCGCTCAGGGCCTCGGCTTCCACGAGGGCGAGGCCGGCGCGGATCTCGCCTGGCTGTCCTTCCCGGTCGGACGCTCGCCCGGCCTGGGCGATGGCAGCCCCGGGATCCTCCGCCGCCAGAAGAGCGTCGGCGAGGAGCGCCGCCGCCCGTAGCCCCGCGGGTCCCGAAGGGTCTTTCGCCTCCGCGTCGCGAAGGGCGACGACCGCTTCGGCGGCGCGGCCATCGAGAAGCAACGCCTCCCCGAGGAGCTTCGCCACATGTGCGTCCAAATCCGACAGGGCCGGGCGTGCAGCGGCTAGCGCCGTGGCGGCGCCCGCGAAGTCGCCGGAGCCAAAGGCGGCCCGGCCTTCGATCAAGAGGCAACTGGCATCGCCTGCTTCCGCGCACGCCCGAGCGCTCGCTCGAGCGAGATCCGCCTTCCCGGCACCCAGGAAAGCGACCGCCTGCTCCTTGGGCGAAGCCCCTGTCCGATCCTGAACGGGCATCAGGAGGGCCAGGAGGGCCGCAATGGAAAAGAAGTTCCTCATGTCAACACGAAGACTTGCATCCCAGTCGACCGGTGAGTAGCTACCGGTTTCCTTGGCCCCGAGTGGCGAGGCGTGACGCGTTCTGTTATACGCCCCGCCTTCTAATTCCGGCTGTTTAGGAGGATCGACCGACATGCGCATCCTCGCGAAACCGATGCCGACCGAGCTGACGACGCCCATCAATCTAGAGGGCAATCGGAAGATGTCGGTGGAAGCGCATCGCAATCTCTTCTGCAGCGCATACGATGACTGCCTCAACGAGGCCGTCCGCCGTGGCTGGAACAGCTTCACCTGCGTCCGTTGTCCGAACTACACGGTGGTCGAATCTCCCGAACATTCGATCGAGGCCTTCGCCACCCAGCGTAAGTCCGCTTGACGTTTCCAGCCCGCGGCCCGTCTCCGGCCGCGGGCCACGCTACCGCGTGAAGACGAGCAGCACCCAGAGACGGCCGGGCCCGTAGGTCCTGGAGCTCTTGTAGAGAGCGCCCACACCGAAGTGCGTCCAGCCCGGCTGCACTGCGTTCCGCGAGACTATCTCGTCGGGCGCGCTGACGATGTACGTCTCCGCCGCGGCGCTGTCGAACCGGGCGTCTTCCCGCAGAAGCGTCCGGACCATGGTTTCCTGCTCGGACGCGGAGAGCGCGGCGTCCGCGAACGCGGCGCGCTGGATCCTCTTTCTAGCTGCTTCGTCCAGGGAATTGTCCCGTTCGAGAGCCGCAAGCCCCCTCTGCGCGCGCAGGCGCTGGAGCGCCACGGAAACGTCGCCTTCGGGATCCTTCGAGCCCCGCACGGGACTTGCCAGGACTTCGGTGAGATAGATGCCTTCCGCGCCGTCCGGTGAGGGCCCGCGCGCCGTTCCGAGACCCACCCGCGAGAACCGGGGATCCAGCAGATTGGAGAGGTGAGCGGGCGAGGAGGCGATCCCTGCGTGAGCCGCGAGCGGCGTCTCGCCGAGCCCGATGTTCTCGCCGGCCACCCTCCGCGCGTAGCCGGCCCTGTCGAGCCGGTCGCCGACGTTGCCGTCGGAGGGGAGGACATGGGCGAAGGTGCCGGTCCGCGCCATCTCGCGGCTGTGCAGCTCGGCCACGGCGTCGAGCTCGGCGTCGCGGCGCAGCGCGGGAAGCCCGTGCTGGGCGCGCAGCCGTGCAATGCCGGCTTCGACGCCCGCGATGCCCGGATCGCGGCCTTTGGGCTCGGGCGGCGGCGACAGCGGAGGCGCGACGCCGACGAAGATCCGGCGGATGGCGACCACCTGCGGCCCTCCCGGACCGGTGGCCAGGATCTCGACCACCGCTTCGCCCTTGCGCGGCAGGCGGACCTTCTCCCGGACGCGGGAGGATTCTGCTCGCAGGGAACGCTCTTCGATCGCTCCACCGGGTTGCGACACGAAAAGCTTCGGGTCGCGCAGGCCGGCGGAGAGGGAGCCGTCGATGGTCACCTCCGCGCCGGGAACGACGCGCCCGGGGATGGCCCGCAGCCGGATGGGCTGGGTGGCGGTCAAGAGCGCGACGACGGCGCGTCCTCCCGGGATCTCGCCCGCGGCGATCCCGGCGCGATCGAACGCGCAGGTCTTGGGAACGAGATCGCCTACGGCTCGATCGGCGAGAGACGGAGGCGAGATCGTGGCGACGCTTCCGACGGAGGCGGGTGCCGTCGACTCGAGCCCCGCATAGAAAGAGAGCGCGGAGGCGACGAGCGGCGCCCGCTCCTCTTGCACGGCCGACACGAATGCTCGCGCGGCGCGAGAGAGGTCCGGATCCACCTCGACCCGACGGCCCTTGCAGGAAGCCGCGGCCGCTTCGCGCAGCGCGTCCTCGAGGGCGCGCTGCTGCGGAATCGCGGCGCAGACGAGGAGCGCGAGCAACATGCGGCGAATCGTAGCGCGAACGATTTGCGAATCGTTGCGAACAAGGTACTCAAAAGGCGGTGATCGACCGACTTCACCTACCTTCGTCCACGCCGCCGGATGTCGCACCGGCGCGCACTTCCTGCGCGCCACAAACGGGAGCTTTTCCTCTCGTGGGTGCTACACTCCGGAAGAAGGCGGGGGAGTACATACGTCCGTCGGACGCGCATACCCCCCTGCTCTCATTTAGGCTTTCGTGGCAGAGGCGGTGTTGGTGTAAAACTGCCGACGGAGGAAATTACACATGCGACTTGGTTTTGGTGAGATTCTCGTTGTCCTGGTGCTGGCTCTCCTCTTCTTCGGACCCAGCAAGCTCCCGCAGCTCGGCGCGAGCCTTGGCGAGGCCATCAAGGGCTTCAAGAAGGGCGTCTCGAGCCTCGACGAGGAGAAGCAGCCCGAGAAGCTTGCGTCGTCCGCGACGCAGTCCGCGACGCAGTCCGCGACGCCCGCCGCGTAGTCGAGCAAGCAATGGTGGGGGGGCGGTCCCGACCGGGACCGCCATTCACGGCGGGAGGGCTGCGCCGTGTCCTTGAGGCTGCAGCTCGTCGCGCTCTTCGCGGCCGTGCTCGCGGCCACGCTGCTGGTGGCGGCCGGTCTCGGCCTGCGCATCGCGCAGCGATCCGTAGAGAAGGAAGTTCGCGACCGCACCATCGAGCTGTCGCGCGAGGCGACCGCAGCCCTGCGGCGCGCCGGTACCGACGACGATCAGATCTCCGAGGAGCTTGCGGCGACGATCCGCATGCACCGGGGACTCTTGCGCGCCGAG
>JBJMQD010000282.1:0-5141 GCA_045802855.1 Myxococcales bacterium
GCCGCGACCTGGGAGCGGACGAGACGATCGACTACACGCGCGAGGATCTGCGGAAGAGGGCGCTGGAGCTGACTTCCGGCAAGGGCGTCGACGTCGTCTACGACCCCGTGGGCGGCGCCCTCACCGAGTCCGCGCTGCGCGCCACCGCGTGGGGCGGGCGGCTGCTCGTGATCGGGTTCGCTTCCGGAGAGATCCCGGCGATCCGTCTCAACCTGGCGCTCTTGAAAGAGCGGCAGATCCTGGGCGTCTACTGGGGCGAGTGGACCCGGCACGACCCGGCGGGCCAGAAGCGCAATGTCGAGCGGCTCGGAGCGCTGTACGCGGCCCGCAAGGTGAAGCCGGTCGTCAGCGAGCGGATCTCGCTGCGCGAGGTGCCGGCCGCGATGGCGCGGATGCTGCGGCGCGAGGTGAAGGGAAAGGTCGTGGTGGAGCCGTAGCGTCGTTCAATCCTTGCGCCGCCACGGCGTCTCCGGCACCGGCGTGAGAGGCCCCTTCCCCTCGAACCACGACACGACATTGTCGACGACCAGCTTTCCCATCAAGCCGCGCGTGTAGACGGTGGCGGACCCGACGTGCGGGAGCAGCACCACGTTGTCGAGATCGAGCAGCGCCGCCGGCACCCGCGGCTCGTCGGCGAAGACGTCGAGTCCCGCGGCGAGGATGGTCTTCGACCGCAGCGCCTCGATCAGCGCGCGCTCGTCCACTACCGACCCGCGCGCGACGTTGATGAAGATGCCGCGCGGGCCGAGCGCGGCGAGCACGGAAGCATCCACGATCCCGCGCGTCCCAGCCCCTCCGGGAATGATGGCGAGCAGCGTATCCACCTCCGCCGCCATGGCGCGCAGATCGGGGTAGTGCTTGTAAGGCACATCGGCCTGCGGCGTGCGTGAGTGGTACACGACGGGAACGTCGAACGCTCGCAGTCGCTGCGCGATGCGCCGCCCGATCCGGCCCATCCCGATGAGCCCGACCGTGCGATCGCGCAGCGTGGGCCCGAGCGGGAAGTTCCCGGAAAGCCACCGGCCCGACCGCAGGTACCGTTCCGCCTGCGGGATCTGCCGCACCGTCGCGAGGAGCAACGCGACCGAAAGATCCGCCACCTCGTCGTTGAGGACGTCGGGCGTGTTGGTGACGATGACGCCGTGCCGCCGCGCGGCGTCGACATCGATCGAGTCGTAGCCGACCCCGAAATTGGCGATCAGCTCGACCGCCGGCAGCCGCGCGAGCATCTCCTCGCCGATCTTGTCGCGGCCTCGCGTGATGATGGCGCGAATCGCGGGTCCGTGCGCGGCGAGACCCGCGTCGCCGCGCACCAGGTCGAACGCCGGCTCGAGTTGCCGTTCGACGTCGGCCATCTCCCCGAGGCTCAGGACCTTCGCTCGTGTCATGGGGAGCCGACGTTAGCAGGAGGACCGGCCCCCGACGAGGCGCCGGCGCGACAGCTTCCGACCAGAGCCACCAGAAAGTTGCCGGGAGACCTCCGACGTGCGAGGCGAAGAACCGCAAAAGACGGTTCGACAAGCGGCATCTAGCCCGCGACGGTATCGAAGCGCTAGCATCCGCCTTTCGTCTCCTCGGGAGGACGCATGGCCCAAACGCGAAGAAGCTTCTTGAAGCTGGCGGGAGCCGCCACGGTCGCCGCCGCCGCAGTGCCTCGCGCCTCGGGAGCAGCCCAGGCGCCGCAAGCCAAGAAGAACGGCAACGGTCAGATGCCGAAGGGCCTCACGCTCTGCACCCTGCGCAGCGCGGATCGCCTGACGCTGGGCGTCCGGACGAAGAAGGGCGTCCTCGACGTCGAGAAGGCCGCCAAGGCGCTGAAGAAGACCGTGCCCACGACTATGGACGAATTGCTCCAGGGCGGCGACGGCAAGGCGCTCGAGGCGCTGGTCGAGGCGGCCGTGGCGAACGGCGCGGCCAAGGCGGCTTTCATCCCCGAAGAGAAGGCGCCGTTCGGTCCCGCCGTGACCAATCCCGAGAAGATCATCATGCTCGGGTTCAACTACCGCAAGCACGTGGAAGAGGTGAAGCAGAAGGTACCCACCTCGCCTGTGCTGTTCAACAAGTACAACAACACGCTCAACTTCCACGGCGGCGTCATCAACCTGCCGCAGAAGGTGGCGAACAAATTCGATTACGAAGTCGAGCTGGTGGTGGTCATGGGGAAGACCGCGCGCGAAGTGAGCGAGGCGGACGCCCTCAAGTACGTCTTCGGCTACGCCACCGGTAACGATTTCAGCGCCCGCGATCTGCAGAACAAGACCAGCCAGTTCCTCCTCGGGAAGTCTTCCGACGGCTTCGGGCCCATCGGACCCTGGCTGGTGACTGCCGACCAGATCCCGGATCCGCAGAATCTCAAGCTCGAGTGCAGCGTCAACGGGGAACTGCGCCAGTCTGCAAATACCAACGACATGATCTTCAGCGTGGCGAACATCGTCAGCTACGCTTCCCAGCACTTCACCTTGAAGCCGGGCGACATCTTCTTCACCGGGACGCCTTCCGGCGTGATCAATGGGATGCCGCCCGAGAAGCAGGTCTGGCTCAAACCCGGCGATCAAATCTCCTGCAGCATCGAGAAGTGCGGCGAGCTCCGCTTCTCGCTGGCGGGATCGCAAGCCTGAACGTCGCTCCGGCCCCCGCGGGCCGGAGCCGTTCCCGATCGCCTGATCCGCTCTCATGGACGCCGCTGCCGTAAGCGCGAAGAGGCCGATCCGCGCCGGGATCGTCCTCATCGCCGTCGTCGCCGCCATCGCCGCCCTCTGGCTCGCGCGCGAGATCGTGCTCCTCGGTTTTCTCGGCGTCCTCATCGCCGTCGTGTTCTCGTTCCCGGTGAACTGGATCTCGCGCCTCCTGCCGCGCGGGGTGGCGGTCATCATCGTCCTGCTGCTCCTCATCGGGGCCGTCGTCGGGCTCGGGCTCCTCATCGCCCCGACCCTGTCGCGCGAGTTCGGCGAGTTGCAGCAGCGCGTCCCGAAGGCGGTCCAATCGGCGCGCAATTACCTGTCGCGCTCGGCCCCGGGCGGCGACCAGCTCGCGCAGAAGGCGCCCGAGGCGGTGAAGCAGGTCGGCGAGAAGGCGGTGCCGGCGCTCCTGGCGCTCGTCTCGGGGATCACCGGGATCGTCCTCGTCATCGTGCTCGGCGCCTTCCTGGTCGCGCAGCCCGACGTGTACCGGCGCGGGGTGCGGGCGATGATTCCGCCCCGGCACGAAGAGCAGTTCGACGAGTCGTGGCGGCGCCTCGGGGAGGGGCTCCGGAAGTGGGTGGGCGGGATCCTCGTCGCGATGACCATCATGGGGGCGCTCACGGCGATCGGTCTCAAGATCGCCGGCATCCAAGGGTGGTTCCTCCTCGGCTTTCTCACCTTCCTCGGCACCTTCGTGCCGTACGTCGGAGCGGTGGCGAGCGCGGTTCCCGGAATCCTCGCCGCGCTCGCGCAGTCGCCGACAAAGGCTTTGTGGGCCGCGGTCGTGTACCTCGGCGTGCACGTCGTCGAGGGCTACCTCGTCGAACCGCTGGTGATGAAACGGGCGGTCGAGGTGAAGCCGGCGCTCCTGCTCTTCGGTCAGGGGCTGTTCAGCGCCGTGTTCGGACTGATGGGAACGGTAGTGGCCACCCCGCTCATCGTCTGCGCGCAGACCCTGATCGATTACCTGTGGGTGGAACGGAAGCTGCAGAAGACCCCGACGAGATGACTACCGATCTTCCTTCCTGTGGTGGCCCGGCTTCGTTCCTTCGCCCGCCTCGCTGCGGAAGTGGTCCTCCGACTCGCTCGCATCGCGCCGGGTGATGCTGGCTTGCCCGTCGCCGGGCGCTTCACGGCGCGAAGCGCTGCGGTCGGGGGGCGCGATTTCGGCGGCGAGGTGGCGGCTCTTCTTCGCCGCGTGGCCGCTCAGCGGCTCCGAGCCGGCCAGGTCGGTGTCCTTCAGGTTCTCGGTCGTGCCGGCGCGCTTCGCCATCTGCTCGCGTCTGTCGAGGCTCTTCTGCGGCATGGTTGTCCTCCGGTTGCCCCGAGGATCTTGCGCATCGGCTCGCGCAGAGACGAGAGCCGCCTCCTCGCTCACGTAACGGGCACCCGGAAGATCCGCCCCACGCCTACCGTCGCGGCCGCCGCCAGCGCGACGATCAGAAGCTGCCGCAGCGCCGGCCACAGGAGCGGGCGCCCGCTCAGCCTGGCGAGCAGGGCGCCGATGCCGAACGAGGCGGCGGCAGCGAGACCCAGGGAGGCGATCTGCGCCGTGAGCCCCGAGCGGAAGAACCAGGGCACGAGCGGCACCAGCGCTCCGCCGGCAAAGGTGACGAAAGACGAAAGCGCCGCCGCCCAGGGCGAGCCCAACTCGTCGGGGTTGAGGCCGATCGATCGCGCATACGTCCCGAGCACGTGGCGCTTGTCCCGGCAAAGCTGCCGCACCGCCTCGTGAGCGGTCTTGCGCGACACCCCTGCCGCAGCGATGAAATCCTCGAGCTCCGCGCGTACCGCTTCCGGGTCGTGGCGCAGCTTCTCGGTCTCCTCGAGGAGCAGGCGCTCGAGCAGCTCGACCTGCGCGCGCATGGAGACGTACTCGCCGACCGCCATCGAGAAGGCGCCGGCCGCGAGGCTCGCGAATCCGGCCAGCCGGACGAAGCCTGGCGCCGCCTCGGCCGCGCTGATTCCCAGGATCAGCGAAACGTTGGTGACGAGCCCGTCGCTCACGCCCAGGACGGCGGCCCGGGCGGTGCCCCGCTGCACGTCGGCGGCGCGCTGCCGGGACGACTCGCTCGTGACTGTGTGGACCTGTTCGGCCATCGGGCAGTCGTGCCAGAGCGCCGCGGCCAGCGCAAGAACGAGAATGATTCTCGTTTTATGCGGCCCCGCGCCGGCCGATGCGCACCGAGCTGTGGTAGCCGTCGTCGAGATTCTTCAGCTCGACTTCCAGCTCTCCCGCCGCGCCGCAGCGGACGATCTCCTCGATCCGCGGCCCTTCGCCCGGAAGTCGCGCGACCGGAACGCGGGCAAGGTCCCTTCCCCGCAGCCCCGGATCGAACGGGAACAGCACCTCGTCCCAGAGGGCCAGGTTCCCCTCCGGGCGGCCCTCCTCGACCCGGGCGCACTCGACGAAGCGGAAGTGCCCGAGGTTGTGCGCGGCGCGATACTTGCGCGTGATGG
>JBJMQD010000211.1:0-4812 GCA_045802855.1 Myxococcales bacterium
AGATCGCGCCCGCCTTCGCCGACTTCATCCGCAGTTCCTGAGCGGTCGCTTTACTTCCCGGAGCGGGCCGCGAGCCAGGCGTCGATCTTCGGCCAGGTCGTCTTCACCGCGCCGCTGCCCGCCATGATCCCGATGTGTCCGCCGGGCACCCGCAGGACCGTCTTGTCCGTGCTGGCAATCCTGTCGACCAGCCCATCGGATTGGCAGGGCGGCGTGATGTGGTCGTCCTCGGCGATCACGTTCAAGAGATTGGCGCGCAGCTGACCCAGATCGACCTTCTCGCCGCGGAGCGCGAGCGTCCCGTTCATCAGCTTGTTCTGCCGGTAGAGCTCGACAACGAGCTGGCGGTAGGTGCGGCCCGCGAGCGGGATGCCGTCCGAGACCCAGGTGTTCATCGCGTGCCAGGAATCGACGATCTTGTTGTCGTGCAGATTGTCGAGGACGCGCAAGTAGCTGCCGACGAAGTTCTCCACCGGCTTCAGCATCTTCGCGCCGTAGTCGAGGAGCTCGCCCGGCATGTTCCCGTAGGCGGCGAGGAGCCGGTCGACGTCGAAGTTGCGTTCGGCGGCCATGCGCGCGAGCGAGATTGCCTCGGGATTGGAGAAGTCGAGCGGCGCGGTGAGGAGGATGAGGTTCTTCAGGCCGTCGTCCGGCCGGACGGAGGCGTAGAGCGTGGAAAGGAGCGCTCCGATGCACCACCCGAGGACCGTGAACGACTCCGACCCGGAGACCGCCTTCACCTTGCGCAGCGCGCGCGGCAGGTATTCGAGCACGTAGTCCTCGAGTCCGAGGTCCTTGTCCTCGGGGCCCGGCACTCCCCAGTCGAGGAGGTAGATGTCGTAGCCGCGCTTGAGCATGTGCTCGACGAAGCTGTTGCCGGGGCGCAGATCGAGGATCGCGGCCTTGTTCATCAGCGCGAATACCAGGACCAGCGGGACCGGATGGCGCTCCTCGGCGGGCACCACGGGCGTGTACTGGTAGAGGGTCGCCTTGTTCAGCGTCCAGATGGCCCGGCGAGGGGTCGATCCAATGGTCGCCTTGGTGGTCGCGATCTTGAGCGCGTTCTGCGCAATCGCGGTCAGGCGCTCGAGGGCGCCCGGGATGCCGGGAATCTGCTCGGCCATGGTCAGTTCTCTCCCGCGGCGGGAATGCGGACGCGCATCCCGTCGCCGTTGCCTTGCGACGCTCTTGCCGGGCTCGCCTCGGGCTGCGCCTCAGGATGCGGATTCGCGCCCCGGAACGCGTCGACGGCCGCGCTCAGATCGTCGAGCACGACCTCGATGCGGGTGAGGCGCTGCGAGAGCGAGAGCACCTCCTCGCGCGACGGCATGTTGAGCCGCGCGAGGAGGTCCGACATGGCCTTCTCGGTCGAGTTGCGGACCAATGCCGTGGCGAGGAGCCCAGGCTGCACGAGGATGCCCGTCATCCGCTGGTAGCGGTCGGAACTGGTGACGCGAATGGCCGCCTTCGCCCAGGTATCCATTCCCTGGTCGCGCATCTTCCGCAATTGCCCGATTACATCGAATGCAGGTCCAGGGATCTTCGCCATGTCGTCGTCCTCCCTCGATTACATGTACACGCCGCCGTTGACGTTGATCTGCTGGCCGGTGACGTAGTCGCCGTCGGTGCAGAGGAACGAAACGGCTTTGGCGATCTCCTCGGGCTTGCCGAAGCGGCCCATGGGGATCTTCGCCAGGATTTGCTTCTGCACCTCGGGAGCCACCTTGGCGAGCATGTCCGTCTCGGTGAAGCCCGGGGCGATCGCGTTCACGGTGATGTTGTTCTTCGCCAGCTCGATGGCGGCGCTCTTGGTAAAGGCGATCATTCCGCCCTTGCTCGCCGAGTAGTTGGTCTGGCCGAAGTTTCCGGCCTGGCCGACGAACGAGCTGATGTTGACGATGCGCCCGAACTTCTGGTCGATCATCGCCTTCATCGCCGCGCTCGTGCAGTAATACACGCTGTTCAAGTTGGTGGCGATCACGTCCGTCCAGTCGTCGTCGGTCAGCTTCTTGAGCGACTTGTCACGGGTGATGCCTGCGTTGTTGACGAGGATGTCGAGACGCCCGAAGTGCTCGATCGTCTTCGCGACGGCCGCCCTCGCCTCCTCCTTCACGCTCACGTCGCCGCGGACGAGGATGGTGGTCCCGCCCTTTGCCGTGATCTCGTCGGCGACCTGCCTCGCCTCGAGCTCGCCGGTGCGGAAGTGGATCGCGACCTTCGCGCCCTCCTCCGCCAGTTTGATCGCGATGGCGCGGCCGAGGCCGCGCGATGCGCCGGTCACGAGCGCAACTCTTCCGTCCAGCTTTGCTGCCAAGGGAACCTCCTACGTGTCCGGGAATCCCAGCGACGCCCGAATGGAACCTTGGCGGGGGCTTGCAGAAAACGATCCAGGGGTGCGGGCCAGGCCCAGAGGGCCTGACCCGGCCAAGCCTGGAGTCTACGCCTTCGCAGAAAAGATATCGCTAGCGCTCTTCACGGAGGCGAGGACCGCCTTCCGCCACTCGCTCGCGAGCTGCTCGCCGAACGCGATCTGCTCGCGCGCGACGCGGGCCACGTCCTCGAACACCGCGTTGGCCTGGGCGATGCTCTTGCTCTGCAGCTTGGTCATCTCCTGCACCGCGGACTCGAACCGGGCGGTCTGCTCCGCGACGGCCTTCTCGAGGGAATTGGCTGCCTGCTCGACCTGCGCCTTGAACTCCGCCATGACTGCCTCCTGGGTTCCGGCGGGCTTCAGCGCCCGTCGTCTCTTTGTGCAGTGCAACATAACCCAGCCAGATTGGCTGTCAAGGGCTTATGTTGCGACGCACCATGGAGGGCCTTCAGCGGCGACGTTTGTTCAGGGTCTTCTTCAGCTCTTCGAGCTCCCGCCGCAGCTCCGCGACATCGTCGGAGGGCGCCCTGGTGGCAGGAGGTGGTGGCCTCGGCGCTCCCGGTGCTCCGAGCGGGCGGGGAAAGGCCCCGGGCATGAACGAGAGGAACGGGTTGTAGGGAGCCATGGACTGCACTCCGTGCCGCGCCTGCAGGTACACCTCGAGCGCCCAGGTCACATACTGCCCGAGGAACTCCGAGAGGGCGTCGTCGCCCATCCGGATGAGCTGCACGAGGAGAGGAACGGGAAGCAGGCGGGCGGCACCACGCCCCTCGATGATGATCTGGGCCAGGGTGCCGGTGGTGAGGTCCTCGCCCGTCTTGGCGTCGGCGACGTGGACGTCCTCGCCGCCCTTGATCAGCTCGGCGAGCTCCTCGAGGGTGATGTAGCGGCTCCTCGCCGTATCGTAGAGCCTCCGGTTGCCGTATTTCTTGATGAGCACCCATCATCTCCTATGCTGCGCCCTGCGGGCTCCGCCCGTCGCAGGCGAAGCCTGCTCCTCCTATTATGCTGCGCCCTGCGGGCTCCGCCCGGGGCATGGTGTCTTTCGGGCAAAGGGGACATGTACCATGGATGTTGCAGTGCAACAGGCCTTCGACCTCCAGCTCTCCTCGGGCTCGATGCACGCCCTCAGCGGCGGGCCCTCGACGGGATTCCCGGCGCTCTGCGTGCCCGGGCTCTCCGCGAATGCCCGAAGCTTCGACGCGATCGCGGCGCGCCTTGCCGGCCGCGGAAGACGCGTCGTCGCCGTCGACCTGCGGGGCCGCGGGTTCAGCCCTCCGACCGGAGCGGGCACCTACGGGTGGCGGCGGCATGCGCAGGACGTTCTCGAGGCGGCGCGCCTGTGCGGATTCGACTCGTTCGACCTCCTCGGGCACTCGATGGGGGCCTTCGTCTCCATGGAGGCGGCAGCGATCGATCCCGGCCGCATCCGCCGCCTGGTGCTGATCGATGCGGCCGGCGTGCCAGAGCCGGCGGCGATTCCGCCGATCCGCGCGGCCATCGAGCGGCTGGGCGCGGTGTTCCCCAGCCCCGAGGCCTACTGCGAGGCGATCCGCAAGATCGGGGCCGCGGTGCCGTGGGACCTCTGGGGACCTCATTACCTTTACGATCTAGAGGAGGTCCCGGGCGGCGTGCGGTCGCGGACCTCGCGGGAGGCGGTGTTCGAGGACGCGGCGTACGGAGCGACTCACGACGCCAGCGCCACCTGGAAGGCGCTGCGGATGCCGACGTTGCTGGTACGGGCAGCGCGCACGCTGTCGCCGGAGGGCGGTTTCATCGTCGGCGCGCAATTACGCGACGCGTTCCTTGCGGCGGTCCCTTCGGCGCGAGCGATCGACGTCGATGCGAATCATTACGGAGTGATGGCGGACCCCGACGCGCTCCGCGCCATCGAGGAGTTCGTGGGGTAGTCGCTAGTTTTGCGCACGAAAGGCACCTTCGCGCAGATATTGCGCGAGCATGACCCGTCACGGAACCGCCCGCTGCCCGGGACCGGGCGGGCTCCCTGCCGCCTACACGGTTCGTGGAGGCCTTCCTGACGAGCCCGCGGGTGCCTACGTAACCTGAGCAATCCTCGGAAGGAGGCGGCACAATGAAAGTCATTTCGGGCTGCGCCCTGGCGGCGGCGGCTCTCTTCGCGTTCGCGGCCGGCGCCCACGACGACGACAAGAAGGCCGACACGCAGACGAACGAGAGCAATTCCACCAGTACGACAACGAAGCAGTTCCAGCAGGGAAAGAAGAAGGCCTCGAAGAGCAAGCAGCTGAGCCGGGGAGCGGGCCCGGTCGGCGACGAGGGAGCGCGGACGAGCAAGTCCACCATGTCGACCACCAGCCCCGACACATCCGACGGCGCGAGCGTGACGACGCGCAAGACGACGAAGCAGACCCAGATCAAGCGGGGCGCCGGACCCGAGGGCACCGAGGGCGCCGCGAGCGAAA
>JBJMQD010000016.1:0-12441 GCA_045802855.1 Myxococcales bacterium
GACGCCGACCGGGGATATTGCCCTGGGCGCCGGTTCGCCGGGCGGCCTCACGGGAGGCGCGGTCCAGGGTACGAACGATTACGGAAAGACCGGGTACGGCGGCCCGTGCCCGCCTGCGGGGGCCGCCGCGCACCACTACCAGTTCACGCTCTACGCGTTGAAGGTGCCGGATCTCAAGGCCGCTGCCGGTATCCCTGACAACGCGACCGGCGGACTGGTCGGGTTCGCCACCCGGGCGAACGCCACCGCGCAGGCGAGCTTCACGGCGACGTACGGTCGCTGACGGGGAGGGCGCGACCGGCGCGCGGCCCTCAGCCCCGCGCCGGCGCGGGTAGCTCCTTCACGAACTCGACCTCGGTGAATCCGAGGCCGACGAAGAGCGACCGCAGGGTCTGTTCCGCCGACGAGCGCGCCTGCACGGCGAGCTTCGGGTCCGCCTGGACCTCACGCTCGAACGCGGTCCGGGCGCGCTCGAACAGCTCCGCGGTCTGCTTCGAATCGAGGTTCGAGCCGATGATCTCGGTCTCGGCTGGCTTCAGCTCGACCTGGACCTGGGTGGCGGGCAGGACGGCCGTAACCTTGCGGCCGGTGACCCGTAGCGAATTCGCCGTGAGCTTCCGGAGATCGATGCTCAGGTGCGCGTCGGCGAAGATGATCGCTCTGCCGCGCGGGGGGCGTAGCGAATAGCTCGCCCACTGCGCCACATCGCCCCAGGTCGTCCCGGTCGGGCGCGGGTCAGGAGAGAAATCGATCTTCTTGTAGAGCGAGACGTCCAGTGTTTCGAGACGCGCCACCTCCCGTACCTTGAGCACCAGCGCGGGCGGGTCCGGGAGATCCGGGCCGCGATGCGTGAAGTGCCAGATGACGCCGGCGCCCAGGGCAGCGGCGAGCAGGCAAGCGATCACCACCGCGGATGCATTGCGCATGTCCGGATCAAACTCCGCAGGCGGACTCCCCGCAACGGCGCCGATGTGCGCACCGCCTTGAAGCGGGCGTGTTCCTGCGATACTTCCCGCGGTCCTTCGCAGGAGGATCGGCTCTGGCCCAGCTCTTCGTCGAGGCGGAAAAGATCGCTCACGCGCGGGAGCTGGCACAGAGCGCCGCCCGCGGCGTGCAGGCGTTCATCGACCGCCATACGACGGTGGCGATCGAGCGCACCGTCCTCCGCCTGCTCGGGATCGGAGCGGCCGGTACCCGCGGAGCGCCGCTCGCGAACCTGATCGTCGATCGGCTCGCAGAGGCGAAGGTGCTCCACAAGGGCGCCGCGTACTGGCTCGGGCGAGCGCTCAAGTCCGCGCCGGGGAAAGACCCCCTGCACGCGATCGAGCGGCTCGTCGCGCATCCCGAAAAGCTTCCGGCATTGAACGCGGAGGAAGAGAACGAGCTGCGCGAGACGATGCGCGCCGACACCCGCGCTGCCGTCGAGGAGCTGCGCGAGCGGATCCGCACGCGCCAGGGGCTGAAGGCTTCCTTGCAGGTGGGATCGAGCTTTGCGGGCGCGCCCTGGAAGTACGTCATCGTCGCGACCGGCAACATCCACGACGACGTCGAGCAGGCGCGCGCGGCGGCGCAGCAGGGTGCCGACGTCATCGCGGTGATCCGCTCCACTGCCCAGTCGCTCCTCGACTACGTGCCGCACGGAGCGACGACGGAGGGATTCGGAGGCACCTACGCGACGCAGGAGAACTTCCACATCATGCGCGAAGCGCTCGACGAGACCTCGCGCAAGCTCGGCCGCTACATCCATCTGACCAATTACTCGAGCGGCCTGTGCATGCCCGAGATCGCCTACATGGCCGCGTTCGAGCGCCTCGACATGCTGCTCAACGACGCGATGTACGGGATTCTCTTCCGCGACATCAACATGCGGAGGACGTTTTGCGATCAGTACTTCTCGCGGCGCATTTGCGGCTTCGCGGGAATCATCATCAATACCGGCGAGGACAACTACATCACCACCGCCGACGCGGACGAGGCGGCGCATACGGTCATCGCCTCGCAGCTCATCAACGAGACGTTTGCCCATCTCGCGGGAATGACGGACGACCTGATCGGTTTCGGTCACAGCTTCGAGATCGATCCCGCCCGCGAGGACACGCTCCTGCGCGAATTCGCCATGGCGATGATGGTCCGCGAGCTGTTCCCGCGCAGCCCCATCAAGTACATGCCGCCGACCAAGCACAAGGAAGGCGACATCTTCTTCAGTCACGCCTACGACGTGATGGCCGACCTGGTCGCGATTACCACCGGGCAGGGAATCCAGCTCCTCGGGATGATGACCGAGGCCATGCACAACCCGTTCCTCATGGACCGGTTCGTCGCTTTGAAATCCGCCGCGTATGTGTACCGGGGGGCACGCCACCTGGGCGACGAGATCTCTTTCAAGCCCGACGGCATCATCGCGCGCCGTCAGCGGGAGGTGTTCGAGCAGGCGCTCTCGCTCCTCGAGGAGGTCGCCCGGGACGGGCTCATGGCCGCGATCGGCCGGGCCCGCTTCGGGGATACGGCGCGGACGGAAACGGGCGGCAAGGGCCTTGCCGGCGTGTTCGAGCGCGCGCCCGACTACTTCAATCCCTTCCTCGAGATCCTCGAGGCGGATCGGCGCGCCGCGTGACCGAGAAGCACCTCATCCGCCCGTATGGGGATCGCAAGGACGACGGCGTCGTCCAGCTCTCCTTCGTGCTGCCTGTGCCGGTCTCCGAGAAGGCGAAGGAGGCGGCGGCGCAGGTGGCGAAGAAGCTCGGCCTGAGCCACGTTCTCGTCTCGGCGATGGAGAAGGCGGGCGAGGACTACAGCTTCTTCGTCGTCTACGGCCGTACCCACATGCAGCTCGACTACGCGTCGATCGAAGTGCCGGTCATCGAGCACAGAAAGCACGGCTTCGACGAGCTGAACGACGTCATCGAGCGCGACGTGGGACGGAAGATCGTGGTCGTCGGCGCCTGCATCGGCACCGACTCGCACACCACCGGTATCGACGCGATCATGAACATGAAGGGCTTCGCCGGCGACTACGGGCTCGAGCGGTACCGCATGTTCAAGGCGGTGAACCTCGGCTCGCAGGTCGAGCCCCACGCGCTCGTCGAGAAGGCGAAGGAGCTGCAGGCCGACGCGGTGCTCGTCTCCAAGGTCGTGACCCAGCGTGACGTGCACAAGGAAGACGCGCGAAACCTCATCGACGCGGCGAAGGAAGCGCAGATCTACCAGCGGACCATCTGGCTCTTCGGCGGCCCGCGGGTCGATCACAAGACGGCGCTCGAGCTCGGCTTCGACGCGGGCTTCGGCCCGGGCACCAAGCCGAGCGACGTCGCTAATTACATTTATTACCGTCTACTCGAGCGAGAGCACCGTCCTCCGCCCGCCCAGCCGACGGCGCACGGCACTCCCGACGCGACGATCGAAGGAGCGAAGGAATGACGCGAGGCGTGGGGCTGAAGACGGTCATCCGGCTGCGACTGTCGGCCCACGACGCGCATTACGGAGGCGGTCTCGTCGACGGCGCCCGCTGCCTGGGCCTCTTCGGCGACGTGGCGACCGAGCTTTGCATCCGCCTCGACGGCGACGAGGGACTCTTCCGCGCCTACGAGTCCGTCGAGTTCCTCGCTCCGCTCCATGCCGGCGATTTCGTCGAGGCGGAAGGCGAGATCGTCGCCGTGGGCAAGACGAGCCGGAAGATGCGGTTCGAGGCGCGCAAGGTGATCGTCCCCCGCCCGGACCTCTCCGACTCCGCCGCGGAGGCCCTCGCACAGCCGGTCGTCATCTGCCGCGCCGTCGGCACCTGCGTCGTCCTCGCGGACAGGCAACGCTCGCCCTGATCGGCAGCGCTCCGGCCGGCCGTGCGCGGCGCGGTTTGCCATGCGCATCTTGGCGATGCCTACGGAGGACACACGACATGCGCTGCGAAGAGATCATGAAGGGTGACGTTTGCACCATCTCGCGCGACGCGACCGTCCAGGAAGCCGCACGGTCGATGGTAGACGACGACATCGGCTTCCTTCCGGTCGTGGACGGCTCGAACCGGGTCGTCGGCACCATCACGGACCGGGACATCACCGTCCGGCTCGTCGCGCAGGGCCTGCCCGCGGACTCCATCCGCGTGCACCAGGTGATGACGAACAACGTGGTGAGCTGCAAGCGCTCGGAAGACCTCACCATGGCGCAGGAGCTGATGAAGGAGAGCAAGGTCTCCCGCATCCTCGTGCTCAACACCGACGGATCGCCGGCGGGCGTGATCAGCCTGGGCGATCTGGCCGAGCGGCAGGACGAGGGCGCGGCGGGCAGCACGCTGCGCGAGGTGAAGGAAGGCGTCTCGCTCACGCACTAGCCGCAGGGCGGTCTGCGCGCGCCACGCTCCAAGTCGTCCAGCGAGCGCGCTCGGCGTCGCGCGAGTCGGACTAGCGGCGTTTGAAGTCGGGGCCGGGAAGGGGGAAGCTTCCCGGCCCCATGCAGAAACAGCCTGCCATCCTCACGGCGGCCATCTGCGGCGCGGAGACCACCCGCGCGCAGACGCCGTATCTCCCCATCACGGCCGAGGAGCTCGGCGAGGAAGCCGCGAAGTGCGCCGCGGCCGGCGCCTCCGTCGTCCACCTGCACGTGCGCAAGGACGACGGCACGCCCACCCAGGACCGCGCGCTCTTCGAAAAGGCGATCCGGGCGATCCGCGCTCGCTGCGACGTGATCGTGCAGACGAGCACGGGCGGCGCGGTGGGAATGACGGCGGAGGAGCGGGCCCAGCCGCTCGACTGCGGTCCGGAGATGGCGACCCTCAACGCGGGGTCGCTCAACTTCGGCGAGGACGTCTTCTTGAATCCGTTTCCGATGGTGCGGGAGTTCGCCGCGCGGATGCGCGCGCGGGGCATCGTTCCCGAGCTGGAGTGCTACGACGTAGGCCACGTCGAGAGCTGCCTCTGGCTCGCGCAGCAGGGCGTCATCGACCTCCCCGCCCACTTCGACTTCGTCATGGGAGTGCGCGGCGGCATCGCGGCGACCGAGGAGAACCTGCGCTTCCTCGCTGGCAAGCTTCCCGCCGGCTGCAGCTTCAACGTCGCCGGGATCGGCCGCCACCAGCTTCCCATGGCGGAGCTGTCGTTACGCCTGGGCGGCCACGCGCGCTGCGGTCTCGAGGACAACGTCTATCTGTCGAAGGGGGTCCTGGCGAAGGGCTCGTTCGAGCTCGTCGGAGAGCTCGCGAAGCTCGCGCGCGCGGCGGGCCGCGAAATCGCGACCCCCGCGCGCGCGCGGCAACTCCTACGGGTGAGGACCGGCTAGAACGGTCCGACGAACTTCGAATTCAGCGTTCCGACCTGGACCGCCCACATCTGGGCGTTCTCGATCAGGCCGTCGACGCTGTCGACGCTCTGGCACTGCAGCTCGACGTGGCCGTCCGAAGTGTCAGTGACCGTGAGCGGCGCCGCCACCGTGACGGTGTTGTGCACTCCCTCCGTCATGGCGACCGCGTGGTAGTCGAGGTTCGCCCCGGTTCCGCCCAGGCCGCTCACCAGGGCGCAGTTCGCCTCCGAGGTGGTGGTCGCCGAGAGCGCGCTCGCCATCGCCTTGCCCACGATGACCCAGCTGCCCGGGGTCAGCTCGAGGGTGGCGACAGTGGACGGCAGCGGCGCGCCGGCCAAGATGAAGTGGCTCTTGAACACGGTGTCGGCATAGGCGACCGTATTGCCGCCGCCGGCCGTGCTAGCGCTGCCGACGGGGCCCTGCGGACCTGCCGGTCCCATCGGACCGACGGGGCCCATCGGACCAACCGGTCCAGCGAGGCCGGCCGGGCCAGCGGGACCGACGTCACCCTGCGGTCCCTGCGGACCGATGGGTCCCATCGGGCCATTCGGGCCGATGGGGCCAGCGACACCCGCGGGGCCCTGGGCGCCCACGTCGCCCTTCGGACCGACCGGGCCAACGGGGCCGAGCGGACCAATGGGGCCGATGGGGCCGACCGGGCCAGCGACACCCGCCGGACCCTGGGGGCCTACATCACCCTGCAGTCCCTGCGGACCGATCGGACCTGCCGCACCCTGCGGGCCAGCCGCACCGGCGGGGCCGCGGAAATCGCTGCAATCGCCACTCGTGCAGGCGGCGAGCGTCAGGAACGTCTCGTCGTGGTGGCACCAACGGCTCGAGCGCACCACGCGCATCTCGCCTTCTCTCTTGACGCACACGTTCAACGTGTTTGCGCTCACAGCGCCGGCGCCCGCGACTACCGACAATGCGGTCAGCCGGGCGAGCTCGCGGCGTAGATTTCTAATCCTCATGAAGATTCCCTCCTCGATGCTGAAGTGCCGAGGACTGTAGTGAGCAAGCCTTTGCTCATGAAACCGCACTCTTGGGCAGCTACCCCCATATTGGAAAATTCCCGAGGATTTGCGGACTTGCACGTGTGCGCGCTTTGCATTCATTAACGCGGGCACCACGAAACCCACCTCGCGCCACCCGTTTTGGGGGGAAAACCGCTCGTTTCGCGTGCGCTCGTCACAGCCCGAAGCCGCCCGCCTGGAAATCCGCGGCCGAGGGGGCAGATTGCGCCGCCATGCAGAAGCACGGGGCGCGTTAGACGGGCGTCACTCCGTGCTTGCGCGAGGGCCGCTCGATGTTGCGACTCTCCGTCAGCCGCAAGTAGTGGGCGAGGAGGCGGCGCGTGTCTCGCGGGTCGATGACGTCATCGACGTGAGCGAGCGCGGCGACGCGGTAGACGTCGATGTAGGGCCGGATCGCGGCGGCGAGGCGCGCCTTCTCGGCGGCGGGATCCTGGGCGTCGCGGAGAAGCTTCTGCGCGGCGATCGCCACCATTCCCTCCGCTCCCATCACGCTGATCTCGGCAGTCGGCCAGGCGAGAAGGACATCGGGCTCGTAGGCGCGGCCGTTCATCACGTAGTAGCCGGCTCCGTATCCCTTGCGAAGCACCACCGTGAGCTTGGGAACGGTCGCGCTCGAGACGGCGTGCAGCATCTTCGCGCCGTGCCGGATGATGCCCTGGCGCTCGACCTTGCTGCCCACCATGAACCCCGGCACATCCTGCAGGAAGACGAGCGGGATCTCGAATGCGTCGCAGAGATTGACGAAGCGCGCTGCCTTGTCCGCCGAATCGACGTCCAGGACTCCGCCCAGGTACATCGGGTTGTTGGCGACGATTCCGACGCTGCGCCCGTCGACCCGGGCGAGCGCGGTGACGAGGCTCTTCGCCCAGCGCGGCTTGATCTCGAACAGGTGCGCTTCGTCCACGATCGCCGCGATCACCTTACGGACGTCGTAGACCTTGCGCGGATCGTCGGGAACCAGGTCGAGAAGCGACTCGTCGCGGCGGTCGGCTGGATCGGTCGCGGGAAGGCGCGGCGGCTTCTCTCCGCAGCGCAGGGGAAAGTAGCCGAGGTATTCGCGCACCGCCGCGAGGCACGCGTCGTCGTCGGCGAGCTCCAGATCGGCGCAGCCGCTCACCTCCGTGTGCACCTTGCTGCCGCCGAGCTGCTCCTCGGTCACGTCCTCGCCGACGACGCTCTTCACCAGGTACGGACCGCCTATCGCCATCGAGGAGGTCCCGCGCACCATCGGGACGAAATCGGCGAGCCCGGGGATGTACGCGGTTCCGGCGGCTCCGGGGCCCATCATGGCGGCGACTTGCGGGACGACGCCGGAGAGCACCGACTGCTCGCGGAAGAGATACCCCGTATCGGCGAAGCCGCTGATGAATTGTGCCGATTCAGGATCCGCCGACAGCCGCGCGCCCGCGGAGTCGACGAGCCAGACCATGGGGATGCGCTCGCGCAGCGCCAGGTCCCGGAGGCGAGCCACCTTGCGCTCGCCCGTCGGGCCGATGCTTCCGCCGTGCACGGTGAAGTCGTACGAGGCGACGCAGCACGGCCGGCCGCCGACGAGACCGGTGCCGCAGATGACGCCGTCGGCGGGCGAGGGACGGTCCGACTCCTCCGGCAGCTTGCCCAGGTGCGTGGCGAGCAGACCAATTTCGACGAAGCTATCGGGATCGAGGAGCTTCGCCACCCGGGTCCGGGCGTCGAGCTTCCCGCGATCGCGCTGCCTGCGCAGGCGCTCCTCGCCACCCATCCGCTGCGCTTCGGCCTTGCGGCGCAGGAGCTCCGCGACCTTTTCGCGCATGGACATGCGAGCGCTCTATCACGAGGGACTGGCGCAAGAACGAGGCGCCGGACAGGGCGCCCGTTCGCGCGGAACGAGCTACCGCCGCGCAGCGGCGGGGTCGTCGTCGAGCATGTCGTTCGGCGACGGAATCTTCTTCAATTCGATCTTCGAGATCTTCCAAGCCTGCTGCACGACCCAGGACAGCGAACGATCGAGGCGCTGTGCTTGCTGCTGAATCTCGTTCAGCATGTCCTCCGGAAAGTACAGGCTCTGCTTGCGGGCGTCGTTGGCCGACATGCTACTCGGACCCCGTGACGGGTGCGGGTGGCCGCGCCTCGCCGCCGATGACATCGTTGACCGAAGGGAAGCGCATGATCTCGTTTCGCGCGATCTTCCACGCCTGTTGGACGATCCAGGAGAGCGAGCGATCCTGCCGGTTCGCCTCTTCCTGGATCTCGCGCAGCATGTCCTCCGGAAAGTAGAGGCTTTGCTTCCGCTTGTCGGTGCCCGCCATCAGGCTGCCTCCGAATCGCCGTCGCCCGCCGCATGGTGCGACGTGCCATGAATTCAACGCCCTGTCTAGACTTCAACCACAACCTGGTCAAGCGGGGACTGTGTAGCCTGTCCGCCTTGCGGACGCGTGCATCCTGTCGAAGTTACAGGTTTCGAGCGCCTGCCCGCTGTCCCTGATCGCCACGTCGTAGTTCGCGGTCGGCAGCCCGATCGAAAGACATCCTGAAATTCCGCACCCTTGGACCGACAAACGAGAGTTGTCTCTCTTGTAAGGGAGCCGGTGTAATGCCATGTGAGGTCCTGGCACGTAAGTCGCAAGAAATGCGTGCAGCAGGATTCGCGGAGGCTCCCGGCAATGGCGATCTGTGGAGTGATCACGACGAAGGACGTCCTCCGGCACACAGCGACCATCGTTCGCGAATTCGGATTCGATGCCTATCTGCGCTGCTGCCTCGCCATCCTGCGCCGCGAACAGACCACCTTCCTGAAGTGCGTGTTCGCACGGTACTGAAGCTGAACGGTTACGGGTCAAGAACCGAACTCGGTCCTCGTTAGCAGAGCAATCCGTTGGGAGCAAAAAAAAGGCTGACCAGGCTCTCGCCTGGCCAGCCCCGATGGGCTCGGAGGGGGAGGGGGGGACCCCCAAGCCCACTGCTTTTCGAACTCGCGCGGCGCGCTTCGGAAAGCTTCGCCGCGACTACCGTCCAGAATCCGTTGTCCGCGCTCCGCTGTTCCTGCTGCCGATCCGGTAGCGCCCCTTTTCATGATGAAGTTGGGTTTGGGACAACTCGCGCGCAAGTGCGCGCCATCACGATCATCCTGACCGTTCGTACTAACCGCGCGATCGGACTCGCGCACAGGGTTCTAGAATGAACGCGTGCACGCGGACCTCCTCGATATCGCGCGGGCGAGCGAGGTGTCGCACGCTCTCACGTCCAACCTCCTGCCGAGGGGTTCCGCAGTGCTCGTCGCGTGCTCGGGTGGCGCGGATTCCACGGCGCTCGCCGTGGCTGCCTGCGCGCGCGCCGAGGATCTTGGCGTCCGCGTCGTCGTCGGTCATGTCGATCACGCGCTGCGCACCGAGTCCCATCACGACGCGGAGCGGGTCCGCGTCCTCGCCCAGGACCTCCAGGTATCGTTCTGCTCGGTGCGCCTCCCCCCTCTCACCGCGGAGATCCGGGCGCTCGGTCTGGAGGGGGCCGCCCGCGAGGCACGGTACGCGGCTCTTGCGGGCCTCGCTCGCGACGCCGCCTGCGATCGTATCGCGACCGCGCACACCCGGAGGGACCAGGCAGAGACCGTCCTGCTCCGGCTTGCTCGCGGGGCCGGGCCTGGCGCGCTGGCCGGAGTCAGGCGAGAGCGGCCTTTCCAGGGAGTGCGGCTCGTGCGTCCGCTCCTCGGCGTTTCGCGAGAGGCGACCGAGGCCCTTTGCGCCGCGCTCGGACTGTCCCCCGTGAAGGACCCGCACAACTGGGACCCCGCGCGGGCAAGGGCGCGTCTGCGGGCGCTCTGGCCTGCGCTCCTCGAAGCCCTCGGGCCGCGGCTCGAGCAAGCGCTGGCCGCCTCGGCCGGGATCGCGGCGGACGAGGACGCTCTGCTGACGACGCTCGCCGAGGAGGCGCTTGCAGACGCCGGGTCGAGCGGAGGGTTCGACGCGGGGGCGCTCGCCCGCCTGCCTCCCGCGCTGGCGCGCAGGTGCTTGCTCTCCGCCTCGGCGGGGGTGCTACGGCCCGAGCGCCTGCACCTGGAGCAGATGCTCGCGCTTCTCGACCGTCCGTATGCGGCGCTCGACGTCCCGGGAGGACGATTTCGCATCGCGGCAGGTGTTCTACGGATCGAAGGCCGTTCGTAGGCCGGGCCTTCTGGCGGCGGGTAGTCAAACATCCGCCAGTGTGGAAGCTCGCGGAGCGAGCCTTCGAGCGGTAAAATCGGCCCGGAAATGGACTGCTTCCGAGCGCGGTTCCTCGGCAAGCGGCGAAGCGACCACGCTTTTGCTACCATCTCGAGCGGTAACGAGGAGTCACGGTGCGACAGTCTTACAAAACGTTCTTTCTCTGGGCAGTCCTGATCCTCCTCTTTTTCTCGTTCTTCCAGTTCTTCCGGACGAAGAGCGGAGGAGAGCCTCGCGAGATCGACGCCAGCGAGTTCTATCAGGCTGTCGAGAGCGGACAGGTGCAGGACGCCACCGTCAAGGGCAACGTCCTGCAGGGGCACCTGAAGTCACGCCAGGAGTTCCGCACCGTCTCGCCGCTCGACACCCAGCTCCTCGACAAGATGCGGCAGAAGAACGTGACGCTGCGCTTCGAGAAGGAAGACTCGCAGTCGCTCTGGGCGCAGGTGATGGTGAGCTGGCTTCCGCTCGCCGTCCTCGTCGTCGTCTTCTTCGTGCTGATGCGCCAGCTCCAGGCGGGCGGCGGCAAGGCGATGAGCTTCGGCAAGAGCAAGGCGCGCCTCCTCAGCGAGAACCACAACAAGGTCACCTTCTCCGACGTCGCCGGCATCGACGAGGCCAAGGACGAGCTGGAAGAGATCATCCAGTTCCTCAAGGACCCGAAGAAGTTCACCAAGCTCGGCGGCCGGATCCCGAAGGGCGTGCTGCTCATGGGATCGCCCGGCACCGGCAAGACGCTGCTCGCTCGCGCCATCGCAGGCGAGGCCGGCGTCCCCTTCTTCTCCATCTCCGGCTCCGACTTCGTCGAGATGTTCGTCGGCGTCGGCGCCTCGCGCGTCCGCGACCTGTTCGAGCAGGGCAAGAAGCACGCTCCCTGCATCATCTTCATCGACGAGATCGACGCCGTCGGCCGCCACCGTGGCGCGGGCCTGGGCGGCGGTCACGACGAGCGCGAGCAGACGTTGAACCAGCTCCTCGTCGAGATGGACGGCTTCGAGTCCAACGAAGGCGTCATCCTCATCGCGGCGACCAACCGTCCCGACGTCCTCGACCCGGCGCTCCTCCGTCCGGGCCGCTTCGACCGGCGCATCGTGGTCCCCCGTCCCGACGTGAAGGGCCGCGAGGGCATCCTCAAGGTGCATACGAAGAAGACCCCGCTCTCGCCCGAGGTGGATCTCGACGCCATCGCGCGCGGCACGCCGGGCTTCTGCGGCGCGGATCTGGAGAACCTCGTGAACGAGGCTGCCCTCCTCGCCGCCCGCAAGAACAAGGATCGCCTGGACAACGGCGACTTCGAGTTCGCCAAGGACAAGGTGATGATGGGTGCCGAGCGGCGCTCGATGATCATCTCCGAGAAGGACAAGAAGATCACCGCCTGGCACGAGGCCGGTCACACGCTGGTCGCGAAGCTCCTCGAGCACTGCGACCCGGTGCACAAGGTCACCATCATCCCGCGCGGTCCGGCCCTCGGCCTGACGCAGATGCTGCCCAAGGAAGACCGGCTCAACTGGAACCGGAGCGCCATCCTCGATCGCATCGCCATGGCGATGGGCGGGCGCCTTGCCGAGGAGATCCAGTTCAACGAGATCACCTCGGGCGCGAAGAGCGACATCGACCACGCCACCCAGTTCGCGCGCTCGATGGTCTGCGAGTGGGGCATGAGCGAGAAGCTCGGACCCTTGGCGTTCTACGAGGAGCAGGGCGAGGTCTTCCTCGGCCGCGACGTCCAGCACCGCCAGCGGAACTTCTCCGAGAAGACCGCCATCGACATCGACGAGGAAGTGCGGTCGATCATCACCGAGCAGTACTCGCGGGCCAAGCAGCTTTTGATGGAGCACAAGCCGGCGCTCGACCGCGTCGCGGCCGCGCTGATCGAGTGGGAGACCCTGGACGGCGACGAAGTGGAAGTCCTGCTCCGCGGCGGCACGCTGAACAAGAGC
>JBJMQD010000029.1:0-2762 GCA_045802855.1 Myxococcales bacterium
CCGCTGGCTATTGGACCATCATCCAATCAGGCGGATCCCTCGATCGCCGTTTTGCGAGGGACTCCGTCAACGCCCGGCCGCGCGAAAAATGGGTCGGAGCCGTCCTGTAAGCCGGGTCCTGTCTCCCCGCCCCGTCGCCGGAGCGGGGGAGGCGGACATTCCTCTAGGCCCCGCGTTGCCGCGGGGCTCGAGCGAGCGTACCCGGGAGCACGGCGGGCCACCGTTGCCGCTCGAGGCGGCGCTCCCCTATTTGCTCTTGCTCCAGGTGGGGCTTGCCGTGCCATCGACGTCGCCGCCGATGCGGTGCGCTCTTACCGCACCGTTTCACCCTTGCCCGCCTTGCGGCAGGCGGTCTGTTTTCTGTGGCGCTGTCCCGCGAGTCGCCTCGGCTGGCCGTTAACCAGCACCCTGCCCTGTGGAGCCCGGACTTTCCTCCCGCGCGTCGTGAGCGCCGGCGTCCGCCCGGACGGCTCCGACCCGTCCCGAATGTAACCGAGACGGCTTCGCCGGTCACTCCATCCGTTCGTCGATGGCGCGGTTCGACATCTCGTCAGCGAGCGTGTTCTCCTCGCGCGGGACGTGCCGCAGGTCGTAGTGATCGAACTGCCGCAGAAGCGCTTTCGCCCGCGCATGTAGCAGCTTCAGGGCGGCGTTCTTCACCTGATATTCGCCTTCCAGTTGCCGGATGAGGAGCAGGCTGTCGGCGCGCACCTCGATCTCCGTCGCTCCCAATTCCTTCGCCCGCGCGAGGCCGAGGAGGACGCCTTCGTACTCGGCGACGTTGTTGGTCTGCTTGCCGAGGAACTTGCCCACCCGCGCGAGCACCTTGCCCTTCGAGTCGAGCACCACCGCGCCGGCTCCCGCGGGTCCCGGGTTTCCCCGGGCCGCCCCGTCGCTGAAGATCCGCAGCCGCTTGCCGTCCGCACGCGCGGTCCGTTCGAGACCGGGCAACTCCTTCTGCGCCGTCTTGGTCGCGCCGCCGAGCTTGCGGGCCGTCTCCCGCAACAGACGCACCGCCTCGTCGCGGTCGATGCCCAGCTCGTCGCAGGCGCCGTCGAGGGATCCGTGCTCGGCGACGGCGAGCAGGAGCTGCGCGGGCGTCGCGCTCAAGCTCCGGCTGCCGCGCTTTCCATCTCGGCCGGATAGATGAAGCGGTTGCAGTTCGGGCAGGTCATGATCTCGCCGCTCGAGCGCAGGTTGTTCGCCATCTGCGGGGGGATGTTCCGCTGGCATCCTTTGCAGGTCATGCCCTCGACGGGCACGACGGCGATGCCGCCGCGCTGCTTGCGGATCCGCTCGTACTTCGCGACCAGCGACTTGTCGCAGTGCGCGATGGCGGCGGAGCGCTCCTTCTCCAGCTCTTCCATCTGGGCCCGGACGCCTGCGAGGTCCCCCTGGATCTGGCCGCCTTCGCTCGACACCACCGCTTCCTGGTCGGCGAGCTGTTTCTCCAGGTCGGTGAGCCCCCTCTTGATCTCCTCGTATTCGCCGGCGAGCCTGCGGATCTCCTCCTCGGCTCCCTGGTTCGTCTTCTTGGCGATGTCCAGCTCGCGGGCAAGCGCCGCGTACTCCCGGGTCGTCTTCAGCTCGGAGAGGCGGGATTCCCACTTGTGAACCTTCTCCTTCTCGAGATGGAGGAGCTGCTCGTTCTGCCGCCGGGCCCGTTCGTTGTCGGCGAGGCGGCCGCGCTGCGCGTCGAGCGCCGCCTTGGCCTCGTCGCGAGCGCTCTCGATCTCCTTGAGGCGGGCGGGATGCCGTTCGGACTGCTGGGCCAGATCCCGAATCTTGAGGTCGACCTTCTGCAGCTCCTCGAGTGCCCTCAGCTTGTCCCGCGACACGTGTCCTCGCTGTCCCGTCCGCGCCGCGCGGGCGGGGGCGGACTCTTTTGCGACGGAAGCGCCCCCCTGTCAATCCGCTCGCGCCCGGGCTTGCCCGGGCGTCGATCGAGCGGCGCATCCGATCCGCGCAGCTGCAGCGGAGTGGGCCCGGCAGGATTCGAACCTGCATGCGACCGGTTATGAGCCGGCTGCTCTGGCCGTTGAGCTACGGGCCCCGGGGCGCATCCTACTTCCGTCCTTCGCGAACACGAGCGCGACCGTCCGTCCCGGACACGCGCGACGGTTCGAATTCGCGCGTCGCCCGAGAAGCGGCTACGCTGCGCCGCCGTGAAGGTCGCGCTCGCCTGTGCCGCCGCCGTCGCGCTCGTCTGCAACGCGGCGCGGGCGGACGTCGTCGATCTCAGTGGAGGGGCCCGGAGGAGATCCGCGGGCGGATCGGGGCTCCTCTTCCGCCTCGACTTCGGGAACGCATTCGCTCCCTACGGATACGTGGGCGGCGCGATCGGCTACATGAGCGAGGGCCTCTTCGGGATCGAGGCGGGGGCCGGAGCGGGATTCCCGGGCGTGCAGCTCGGAGTGTCGCTGAAGAAGCTGTTCGGCGAGGGCGGCAGCTATCTCGCGACCGAGCTTACGTTCGCGGGCAATACCAAGGTCCCGCGAGGCGGCAACACCGGCGTCCCGACCGCCACCTCGGCGAGCCAGAACATCTGGACCAGCCTTGGCCTCGGATTCGAGCAACGCGTCGGCCGCGTATCCGTCGGAACGACCCTCTCGCTCGCCTTCACACCGAGCGACTCGCAGGCCCATTTCGGCGTGCACGGCGGGATCGGGTACTATTTTTGACGGCCGCGACGGGCTGCTGCTGATCGTTGACATAAAGACATCCATGTCTTTACATTTCGGCGATGAAGCTGCTCAACGTCC
>JBJMQD010000245.1:0-10516 GCA_045802855.1 Myxococcales bacterium
CAGGGGGCCGCCCCTTTCGTTTGATCAGAGCCGCTCCAGAACCTCCGCTAGATCGCGCGGCAGCGGGCTTTCGAAGAGCGCGCGGCCACCGCCGGGATGAGCGAATCCGATGCGAGCGGCGTGCAGGAAATGGCGACCGAGCGCCGACAGGCGCGGACCACCGTAGAGGTCGTCGCCGGCGATGGGATGGCCGATGAAGGCGAGGTGCGCGCGGATCTGGTGCATCACGCCGGTCGCGATCTCGACGTCGACCAGGGTGAACCCGCGGCGGCGCTCGCGCGGCTCGAACCGGGTGAGCGCGGGGCGGGCGTCGTGCGCCTCGGCCCAATCCGGATCGCTCGCCGCGCGGACGCGGCGCGGGTCCTGCGGATCGTGCGCGAGCGGCACGGCGATCTCGCCTCCTGCCTGGAGCTCGCCGGCGACCAGGGCGAGATAGCCCTTCTCGACCGTCCGGGCAGCGAACTGCGCGCGGAGCGCTGTGTGCGCGACGTCCGTGCGCGCCGCGAGGAGGAGGCCGGAAGTGTCTCCGTCGAGGCGGTGGACGAGCCCGCCTTCGCGGGGCGCCGGCCCGACCCGCGCAAGCTCCGGGAAGCGGCCCACCAGCGCGTTTGCCGCCGTGCCTGTCTCCCCCGGCTTGAGCGGGTGAGAAGGCATTCCGGCGGGCTTGTCGGCGACGACGATGTGCTCGTCGGCATGGACGATGCGGATGGCCAGCTCGGGCTGCGGGACCGGGGCCTCCGAGGGCGGCAGGCGCACCGAGACCCGCGCGCCCGCGCCGACCTGCGACCCCTTGGGCGCGCGCCGGCCGCCGACGCGAACGCGGCCCTCCGCGATCCAATCCATCGCTTTCCCACGGCTGACGCCGAACAGCCGTGCCACGGCGCGATCGAGCCGGTCGGCGGACGACCCCTCCGGGACGACACGCTCCTCGGTGCGCTCGCCCTCGAGGGCGTCCGGTGCCGGCGGGGCGTCGGTCACGATCGGGCGAGCGATGCGCGGATCCGGTCTGCCGCCCACGACGAGATGCCGTAGATCGATTCCATCGGATTCACGCCCAGCGAAGTCGGGAAGACGCTTCCGTCCGCGACCCACAGATTCGTCAGGTAATGGTGCCGCAGATCGGGGCCGACCACGGAGCGCGACGGGTCCTCGCCCATCCTGCAGCCGCCCATCTGGTGCGCGGTGAAGACGGCGCAAAGGTTGGGCCCGAGCGGTGCCTCGTCGAGCTTGCGCAGATCGGATTCCGCCCGCAGCACGACCGGAGCGACGTGGAGCGACTGCACCCGCACGGCTCCATTCGCGAGGTGGACGCGGGCGAGGGCCTTCATCCCGGCGCGCCAGCACTCGTAGTGTCTGGGCGCGAATGGATAATCGAGGCGCGGGTTTCCGTCCGGGCGCAGCGAGACCGTGCCGCCCTCCTCGTCGTCGGCGAAGCCGTCGATCATGAGCGAGATGCTCACCGCGGTCTTGGGGAGGAGCGAGAGGTCCGCCCGCATCCGGGCGCCGAAGCCGGGCAGGGCGATGCCCGCCAGCATGGGGTGGAGCGGCGCCGCTTCGAGGAAGAAACCGGCTCCCTCGCTCCGACGGGCGAAATGGTGCGAGGCGACGCTCTGCGGCGCGCCGTAGAAGGCCTCCACGTCGTCGCGATACACGGCAGCCATCGCCACGGTCGGGTGCAGCCAGGTTTTCTTCCCCACCGGCCCCTGATCGATGCCGGAGCGGAGCAGCAGCGCAGGCGAATTCAAGGCGCCGCAGCTCACCACGACGACTCGCGGCTCGACGCGGATGGTCCGCCCTGTCTGCTGCTGCGTTCCCGGATGGAGGATCTCGCCGAGCACCGCCTCGGCCCTCTTGCCGTTCCAGTCGATCCGGCGCGCACGGCAGTCGGCGTAGAGCGTCGCCCCTTTTGCGATCGCGTCCGGTAGGTAGGTGAGCGCCGCGCTCTGCTTGGCGTCGACCGGGCAACCCATCCCGCAGTACCCCGTCTTCAGGCACTGACGGACGTTGCGCTTGGTCGTATCGACGTCCCAGCCGAGCTTCTTGCAGCCCTCGTAGAGGGCGCGGTTGTTGGGATTCGTGTCCTCGAGTGCGGCCTTGGCGATTCCGAGACGCTGCTCGACCTCGTCGAAGTGGGGGCGGAGATCCTCCGGCGAGAAACGCGCCCCGTTCTTCGACCGCCAGCGGGCGACGACGTCGTCCGGGGTGCGGAAGCTCGTCGTCCAGTTCACCACCGTGCCGCCGCCCACCGCACGACCCTGGAGGACGGCGATTGCGAGATCGGCGGTCGCCCGGTTGCCGCGGTCCTGGTACAGGCGCGGATAGGCGGTCGACTCCTGCATGTCGAACCCGGCCTTGGTGTGGTAGCCGCCTTCCTCGAGGACCACCACGCTCGCGCCGCCCGAGGCGAGCCGCGAGGCGACGATCGCGCCGCCCGGGCCGCTGCCTACGATGCACACGTCGGGCTTCAGCACCAGATCCTGTTGCACCTCGGCTCCGGTGACGATCCTGCCCGCCATCTCAGCGCCCTGCGTTTACCGATCGTACGAGATCGTACGGAGGCCCTGGATAACCGACCGACGCATACGTTTCCGGCGACCCGAAATAGACCGCCGCAGCGAGCCGCTTCAGGGCCTGGAACCCCGTGCGCCGGATGGCGAGCCGCGAAGTCGCCCAGGAACGCAGGTGCCTGTCTTGCTCCTCCGGCGACATGGTCGTGAACGGCCGCGGCGGACCGCCCATCAACACGCTGAACAGCGCATTGTCGAAGAGCATCAGGAGTTGCTTGAGATCCTTCGCGCTCGCGGCGTCGAGCGGAGCGAGGAACGCATCGGCCTTCTCCGCCACCTGCACCTCGGCGGGCAGCGGCGCGGGAGGGCGCGACGGAAGTGGGCCCAGCTCGGTACCCGGCTCGAGGGGACTCGTCGCCAGCACCCGGTCCGCGACGGCCGCGAACACGGAGTATTCGGCGGGCGTGAAGAACCGCAGCGGCTTACGCGGCGCCCGCTCCCGCGTCTTCTGCAGCGCGACGGGTACCGCTCCGGCGGCGGCGAGCAGCACGGCGCCCCCGAGCGTCTTCTTGAACAGCCCCCGCCGGGATGTCACGGTCGAGCGTGTGTCCGGCGCAGTCATGGCGCGGGAGGCCACCAGCGCGTGAGATCGAACTCGACGGTTTCGAATGGCTCGGCGCGCACGCGTTCCTTCTCCGCATGGCTTGCGAGGAGCACGTAGCGCTCGCCCTCCAGCCGGTAGACGTCGAGGATCTGCGCGATCGGGTCGAGAAACCAGAGGTGCCGCACGCGTGCGGCGGCGTAGATGCGGCGCTTGCGCGTGTGATCGATGACCGCGGTCGAGGGCGACAGGATCTCGCAGACCCAATCAGGGTTCAGCTCGAAGAAAGCGGTGCTGGGCAAATTGGGCATTCGTTCGAGGCGCCAGCCGGCAAGATCCGGTACGAGAATGTCCGGGACTCCCCCGCGTGCGAAGTGAAGCTCGGGCTCGGGAAGGATGCACCACCCGCCGGGATCGTCCGGATCGCGGCGCCTCTGCTGATCGAACACCGCCAGATCCACGGCCAGGCCGAACGCCGCGCTTGCGTGGCGAGGCGCGGGCCTGGGCGATACGATCAGCTCTCCGTCGAGGATCTCCGCGACCTTCTCGGGCGGGACCTTGAGGAAATCTTCATACGTCGCGGTGCCCCGTCGCATGCTCTACCGATGCTCCCACGACGATCGATGGCCGACAATAGCGGGCTACCCGAAGAACACCTCCGCTACCGAGTAGAGCGCCGGGTCCACCGTCTTCAGTTGCGCGGTTGCCTCGCTGAGCGGCACCGCGACGATCTGGTTTCCTCGCAGCGACGCCATCTTTCCGAACTCGCCCTTGTGGACCATGTCGGCGGCCTGCACGCCGAAGCGGGTGGCGAGGACGCGGTCGAAGGCGGTCGGAGTGCCGCCGCGTTGGATGTGGCCGAGGACGGTGACGCGGGTCTCGTAGCCGGTCTGCGCCTCGATCAAGTTCGCGAGTTGCTGCCCGATGCCGCCCAGGCGCACGTGGCCGAACTCGTCTAGCTTTTCGTTACTGGTCGATTCCTTCGTCCCGAGTTTCGCGCCCTCTGCGACGACCACGATGGAGAAGTTCTTGTTCTGCGTGCGGTGCCGGTTGCGGATGTGATCGCAGACCTTCTCGATCTCCACCGGCCGCTCGGGAATGAGGATCACGTCCGCGCCACCGGCCATTCCGGAGTGCACCGCGATCCAACCCGCGTGGCGTCCCATCACCTCGCAGACGATGACGCGCTTGTGGGCCTCCGCGGTCGAGTGCAACCGGTCGATCGCCTCGGTGGCGATCTGCACGGCGGTATCGAAACCGAAGGTCAAGTCGGTGCCGGAAAGATCGTTGTCGATGGTCTTCGGCACGCCCACGACCTTCACGCCCATCGCGGAGAGCTTGGTCGCGACCCCGAGGGTATCCTCGCCGCCGATCGCCACCACGGCGCCCACGTTCAGCGATTTTAGATTTCGCATCACGATGTCAGGACCGTTCGCGGGCTTCTTGAACGGATTCGTGCGCGAAGTGCCGAGGAGGGTGCCGCCCAGGTGGAGCGTTCCGCTGGTCGCCTCGCGGGTGAGCCGGAAGTGCATCGGGGGATCGAGGAGGCCGCGCCATCCCTCCCGGATGCCCATCACTTCGAGGCCGTGCTGCTCGCCTCGGCGGACCACGGCCCGGATCACCGCGTTCAGACCCGGACAATCGCCACCGCCCGTGAGCACCGCGATCTTCATGTTGTTCCCTCCGACGCGCCGTCTACCGCAAAGCGCGACCGAAGTCAGTCAGGCGTTGAGTCGCCGGCGGGTGATCATCTGCACGGGCCCGAGGAAGAGGTCCTTCTCCGTGTAGGTCTGCTTGCCGCTCCCGCGGCCGGTGGGTCGCTCGAGCCACTGCCTGGCGACCACGTCGCCGTGGTGCGCAAGGCCGCCGAGCAGCACGGCGTCGCCCTCGGCGAGGTACCGCTTGACGAGCGGGCGGAGCAGGGCCTCGAACTTCGCCGCCGGTACCTTCGAGTGGCGGCGTTCCGGGTCGAGGGTGCCGTCGAAGGACTTCGGGATGTGCATCAACTCGTGCAGAATCGTGGCCACCCGCTGCTCGGGGACGGACGCGCGGAAGAACTTCGGCCGCAAAGTAACGCAATAGAGCGCTTTGCGCCCTTTCAAGACCACCTGCGCGCGGCTCTTGCCCAGGGGCCGGATGGTGGCACGCGAGCCGCGCCTCGCCTCTCCGGCGACGAAGAGGATCCGGGATGCGCGGACATGGGCGAGCTCCGGGAGCTTGCGCGTCATGTCGTCCACGATACGCCGGCACAGCAGGGTAGCGTTGGGACGCTCGGCGCGGCGTGCGCGCACCCGGGGAATCGGCAACGACCGCGCCTCCACTTGTCGGAATCTTAGCATCGGATTGTCGCGATGCCGGGTGGCCACCAGCACGCGCGGGCGGGTATGCTCCTACTCCGATGTCCGAAGGGGAGGAGAAGCGCTACTGGGTGCGCACCGAGCAAGGCCGCGTCTGGGGGCCTTTTCCCGCCGAGCAACTCGGCAGGTTGAAAGGGCAGATCACCGAGAAGGCGCAGGTCGCTCTCGACGGCCGTTCCTTCCGCCCGGTGTCCGAGTTTCCCGAGTTGCAGCAGCTCGTCGTCCAGCGCGCCGAGGTCCGGCGCGCCGAGCCTGCCGCGCGCGAGCGAGCGCCTGACCCCGCATCCCACGTCTCTCCCGCGCTCAGGGCGATGTTTTCGACGCCGCCGCAGGTAAAGTCACAGGCGCCGTCTGCGAATCCACATTCCCTGCCGCCGGTGGCAGCGCCGGCCGCCGCTCCGCCCGCGGCTCCACGGAGAAGTCCACCGGTCCTCAGGCCCCAGGCTCCGCCGGACCCCGTCGACGAGATGCGTCTCCCCGCGTCTGGAGACCTCGCCGCCGTGTCGCCCATCCGGCTGTACGCGCTTGCCGCGCTGAACGCCTCGAATGGCGCTCTCGAGCTGCGGCGCGAAGACGGATCTCGCATCACGATTCATTTCCGCCGGGGAACGCCCGCGCACCTCGGCACCGACGATTCGCAATTTTCGCTGCTCGGATTCCTGGAAGCGAAGAAAGTGCTCGCGGCGGAGCAGGCCGGCTCGCTCCGCGACGAGATTGGCAAATCCGCGGCCGACCCGATCTCCGTCCTCTTGCAGCGACAGGTCATCGCTCCGGCCGACGTGCATCGCCTGATCGGCGAGCACGCGCTCTTCCTGCTCGACCGTGCTCTCGAGGTTTCGCGGGGCGGCTTCACGTTCCAGGCCGATGCGCCGGCGCCGCAGTCCGCGTTTCCGCTGGGGCAGAAATGGACCCTTCTCGCAGAGGCCGTTCGCCGCCTGGACCCTGGGGTGCTGCGCGCTCGCCTCGGGACGCGCCTCGGACGGCCCGTGGTGCGCTCCGGCGGCCTCGGGATCGGAAAGGTCGAGGAGCTCGCGCTGAACGCCCAGGAGACGCGCGTCTACGCATCGATCGACGGAACCCGCACCGCCGACGAACTGCTCAAGCAAGGCGACCCGGGGGCCGTGCTCCGCCTCCTCCATCTGCTCGTCGAGCTGAAGCACCTTTCGGTGGGGGATGCGGGCGAAGCGCAACCGGCGGTGGCGCCTTCCCCTCCGCCGCCCATTCCGACGCCGGTGGCAGTCGCGCCCCTGCCGCCGCGGCCGCAGCCGGCGGCTCCGCGCCCGACTCCGATCGCGGTTGCACCCATTCCTCCGCCGCGGCCGACGCCCATCGCCGTCGCCCGGGCCGCTTCCAGACCTACCCCGGCGACCCCCACCCCCGCGGCCTCCAGGCCGGTGGCTCCCTCTCCGCCGTCGCGGCCCACTCCCGTCTCGATGAAGCCTGCTCCGACGTTCGCGGCGGGACCTGCGGGCGAGACGCCGCAAGCACAGCTCGTACGGCTGCGAGCGCTGCTCGATCGCCTGGAGAAGGCGAGCCACTTCGAGGCGCTCGGGCTCGACCGCAAGGCGACCACCGCCGCGGACGTCAAGCGCGCCTTCGTGCTGCTCGCCCGCGATCTGCACCCCGATACCGTCACCGACCCTTCCCAGGGCGATCTCCGCGTAATCAAGGAGCGTCTCTTCGCCCGGGTGAACGAGGCGGCCCAGATCCTCGGCGACGAGACCCGGCGCAAGGAGTACGAGAAGGAGCTGGAGGGCGACAAGAAGGAGGTCGACGTCGGACGCATCTTCGACGCCGAGGACAAGTTCCAGAGGGCGGAGATCCTCATCAAGGCGCGCAAGTACAAGGAAGGCCTGCAGGTGCTCGACGAGGCCATCATCTTGAATCCGCAGGAAGCGGAGTTCTACGCCTGGCGCGGGTACGCCCGCTTCCTCCTCGCCCAGGATCGGAAGGCCGCTTTCGAAGATTGCGCGGCGGAGATCCGCAAGGCGCTCAAGATGGTCGACCGGTGCATCCCCGCGTACCTGTTCCTCGGGCAGATGCAGAAGGTGATCGGCGATCAGAAGGGCGCGTCGGCGTCCTTCCAGAAGGTGCTCCAGCTCGACGACCGTAACGTCGAGGCGCAGCGCGAGCTGCGGATGCTCGGCAAGCGCTAGCGGCTCGAGGCGCTACGGCAACTCGATCCGCGGCTTCTCCGTGTCCCGGAGGTAGAGCAGGAAGGTCCGGCCGAGCACCTGCGCGAGAGCGGCTCCGGTGCGCGCGGAAAGCTCTTCCGCCGCCTCCCGGCGATCGAGCGGCGCCGATTCGAGGACGCGGACCTTGATGAGCTCGTGGCGGCGAAGCTGCTCGCTCGCGTGCGCCGCAAGCGCGTCGGTGATGCCTTCGTGTCCGATCTGCACCACCGCGTCGAGATGATGGCCGAGCGCGCGCAGGTGGCGCCGCTGCTTGCCGGTCAGGTCGTCGGGCACGAGGGGCCCACCACGGGCGGCGCGAAAAGCTCCTGCTGCTCGGGAATGAGGCCGAGCGCCTTCGCCACCGGCGCGAAGCTGCGACGGTGGATCGGGCACGCACCCAGCCGCTCGAGCGCGTCGAAGTGCTCCGCCGTCGGATAGCCTTTGTGGTGAGCGAATCCGTAGCCGGGATGCTTCGCGTCGAGCTCGGCCATCAGGCGGTCTCTATGAACTTTGGCGACGATCGAGGCGGCGCCGATGGTCAGGCTCTTCGCGTCGCCCTTGATGATGGGCTGCTGCGGCATGGGAAGGCCCTTCAGCTTCCGCGCGTCGACGAGCAGGTGCTCGGGCTGTGGCATCAGTGCGAGCACGGCGCGGCGGAGCGCCAGGAGCCCGGCATGGTAGATATTGATTGTATCGATCTCTTCCACCTCGGCACGTCCGAGCCCGATGGCGACCGCGCACCTGCGGATATCGGGCTCCAGCGCTTCGCGCTCGGCGGGCGTTAGCTGCTTCGAATCGTTGACTCCCTTGATCCGCGCCCCCGGCGAAAGGATCACGGCCGCCGCGATCACCGGGCCCGCGAGCGGCGCCATTCCCACCTCGTCGACTCCGCCGACGAGCGTCAGCCCGGCATCCCAGAGGGGCTGCTCGAAGGCGCACAGGCGCGAGAGCCTCCGCCCTTCCGCCTGCGCGGCGTGGATCCGCTTCCAGATCTTCGCGGCGACGTCGCGGGCGCCGGCGCGATGGTCGGCCTGCAGGACCATGAGGCCGCCCCGCGGGAGCTCTTCTCCGCATTCGACGAAGCGGCGACGGAGCTCTTCGAGGGGCATCGACCGAAGCTCGTCCAGATGCGACATAACGGGAGGTGAAGCTACCGGCTGCCGGGAGCAGGAGGCAAGCGACTATGCGACGCCTTGCGCCATCCCCTCGATCCGCTTCTTGAAGTTCTCCAGGAGGCCGGGCAGCGACTGCTCCGCGAGCTTGCGCTCGATCATGCTGGGGACGAGCGCGCCCAGGCGGAGGTCGATCTTGTACGTCGCCTCGGTCCCTTCGGCGACGGGCTTCAGGACCCACGCGCCGTCGTTGCCTTTCATCATCTCGCCGCGCACCATCGTCCAGGACAGCTCGTGCGGCCGCTTCGGCGTGTGCCGAAGCGTGTAGCTGATGAGCTTCGCCTTGATGTCGATCGTATAGGTGACGTCCTTGACGTCGCCCTGCGCTGACTCGACCTTGACCTTCTTCACCTCCGGCAGGAACTCCGGATATTTCTCGAAGTCGGAGATCACCTCGAAGACCTTTTCCGGGGAGGCGCGGATCACGACGCTTCGTTCCGTCTTGGCCATGAGGCGGGCTCATACCACGCCCCGCGCGGCGTCGGTCCTCGCTTCCGCCCGCCGGCTGAGCAACGAAGCGGTTGACAGATGCCGCTCCTTGCAACGACCTACCAGCAATGCGTTCCCACCTGGTCCGGACGGCGGTCCTGGAGATCTACGAGGAGGTCCGCCGCCAGGACGCCCGCGCCGACGCGGCCATGCAGCGGGTCCTGCGGCGCGAGAAGGCGCTTCGCAGCGTCGAACGACGGGCCGTCGCCGACGCGGTGTACGGGCTCCTGCGTCTGCAGGGTCGCGTCGATCACTTGCTCGGGCGCGCGCTTTCGACCCGCAAGCAGAAGCTCGAGAACCTCGCGACCCCGACGCAGCACCTGCTCCGGTATGCGGCCTGGCTGATTCTGGGCGAAGGACAGAGCGCCCAGAGCGCCGCGAATCTCGCCGGTCCGGAAGTCGCCGCGTACTCGTGGGCGCTCGATCTCGTCGCGAGCGCGGATTCGCTGGCCGCCCCCGCCGATCGCCTCGACGCCCTCGCCGCGGAGACGAGCCTCCCGCGCTGGCTCGCGAAGCTCTGGTCCGAACAGCTAGGCGAAGAGGAGACTCGCTCGCTCGCGCAGGCGCTCAACCAGCGCGCTCCGCTCACCATCCGCGCGAACGGGTTGAAGGCGACCCGCGAGTCGCTCGCGGCGGCGCTCGCCGAGGAAGGCGCCCGGGTCGAAGCGACGCGCTTCGCGACACTCGGGCTCACCTTCACGAGCCGCACGAACGTGTTCGCGCTCGCCGCCTTCAAGCAGGGCCTCTTCGAGGTGCAGGACGAAGGAAGCCAGCTCATCGCGGAAGCGTGCAACGCACGCCCCGGGCAGATCGTGGTCGACGCCTGCGCCGGCGCGGGCGGAAAGTCGCTCGCGCTCGCCGCGGCGATGCAGAACAAGGGGCGGCTCGTCGCTTGCGACCGCGATGGGCGGCGACTCGACGAATTCCGGCTCCGCGCGCGGCGCGACGGAGTGCACAATTGGGAGGCGCGAACCGTGCCGGAAGGCGCTACGGGGGAGCGGCGGATCGACGATCTACGCGGACTCGCGGACTGCGTCCTCGTCGACGCGCCGTGCAGCGGGCTCGGTTCCTTGCGCCGCAACCCCGACGCTCGCTGGCGTCTCACGCCCGAGGAGGTGCAAACGTTTCCGCCGCGGCAGAGCGAGATCCTCGCGCGCTACTCGGATCTGGTCCGGCCGGGGGGATTGCTCGTCTACGCGACCTGCTCGATCAATCG
>JBJMQD010000250.1:0-9457 GCA_045802855.1 Myxococcales bacterium
GCTCGAGCGTCGCAGCGCCGAGCGCGTCATGTCGCGCTTCGGCTGGCTGGGACTGCAAGCGACCGGCACCGCGTTCGCGCTGCTGCGGCGCGAACGGATCGTGCTCGCCAACCGCCGCTGGAAACAGCTTGCGGCCGGGGAGGGACCCTGGCAGCGGCGGTCACCGGAATCCGAGGGGTCGACGAGCTATCCCGACCTGAACTCGCTCGCCCGGGCCGAGGCGCGCGCGGTGCTCTCGTCGGAAGCGGGCATTTCCATCCACGTGTTCGACCGGACCTCGTCGGATACCTCGCTGGAGCTGCGCTTCGAGGTGGCGAGCGCGGGCGAGGACCCGAGCGTCATGGCGCTCGCGACCGACGTGACGGAGAGGCTGCGCCGCGAGCAGGAACTGCTCAGGACGCGCGAGGCGCTCTTGCAGAAGGAGCACCTGCGCATCCTCGGGGAGATGACCGCCTCGGTCACCCACGAGATCGGGAGCACCCTCCGTGGAATGGCGGCCCGGATCACGGTGCTTTCCAGCGATCCCAGTACGGCGCGCAGGCACCATGCCGTGCTGCGGGGATTGATGGAGTCGCTGCAGGAAAGCCAGCGGGCGTTGCGGCGGCTGCTCGCCGCGGCCCGCTCGGGGAGCCTGGTCGTCGCGCCGGTCGAGCTTTCCCACATCATCGAGCAGGCGATCGCGGTGCTGCACCTCGACGCCAGCAGCGAAAACGACGTGTCGGTTCGGGTCCATCTCCGTACCGCTCCGGTACTGGGAACGCCTGCGGAGCTGTCGCACGTGTTCATCACCCTGCTCCGGAACGCACGCGAGGCGATGCCGGACGGTGGAGAGATCTCGATCAGCGGCTCGAACGACGACGGGTTCGTCAAGGTCCGGGTCGCGGACCGCGGCACGGGAATCCCGAAGCACGTCCTGCCCCGGCTGTTCGAGCCGTTCTTCACCACCAAGGGCGACAAGGGAACCGGTCTCGGTCTCTGGCTCGCCGCCTCGACGATGCGGAGGCTTGGCGGCTCACTCACCGCGGCGAATCGGCCTTCTGGCGGTGCGGTGTTCACGCTGCACTTCAGACCGGCGCCTTCCCTCGGTGTCCCGTCGAAGGCAGGTCCTCTGGAGGAGACTCCTCTTCGGTCTCGGCGGGCGCAGCGAGACCACGCCTGAGCGCCTCGCGCACGAGCGACGCCTGCTGCTCCGAGCCCGTGGCTCGCTCGTCGAACCGGCTCGCCGTCCTTTCGAGGTTCATCTCCCGGGCGCGCACGGCGAGGCGGCGCGCGAGCGCGGCCTGCTCCTCGAGCGCCCGCAGAGCGGCCCATAGCGCGCCTTCCAGCGCCTGCTGCTGCTCCATGCGGAGCGCGTCAGGGCCGTAAGCGTGTCCGACGCGGCAGCGGAACCGCAGCAGGTCGCCGTCGTGGATTTCGTTCAGCACTCCGCCGCAGGCGGGGCAGGAGAACTGCGAAGGATCGCCGGGCGCGGGCGAGACGTCCGCACTGCCGTCGTCGAGCGCGATGCGCGCCTCCCGGTCGAGAAGCTGCGTCGGCGGGCGCTTCAGTTCGGGGACTTCTTCCACGCAGAGGCGCGAGAGGAGGCTCGCGATGTCGGCGATTTTCAGGCAGTGGTCGATCTCGGCGTTCTGCAGGGCATGCCGGGGCATGTCGCCGATGATCGCCTCGTTCGGGTCCTGCACGATGCAGATCCCTCCGCGCTGCTTGATCGAGACCAGCCCCGCGGTGCCGTCGTCGAGCGAACCGGACAGCACCACGCCCACCACCCGGTTCCCGGCGGCCCGCGCGGCGGTGCGGAAGAGCGCATCGATCGCCGGCCGATGTCCGCCTTCCTTTGGACCGGCGGAGAGCCGCAGCGTTCCGTCGTGGACGAGGAGGTGAGACCCCGGGGGCGCGATGTAGACGTGACCGCGACTCGGACGCTCGCCGCTCTTCGCGTGCGTCGCCGGGAGCGGGCCGGCGCTGCTGAGGATGCGGGGAAGGACGCTCGGGCGATCGGAAGAGACGTGCAGCACCACCAGGACCGCGGCGGGCAGATCGCCCGGAAGACGCGACATGAGCTGGCAGAGCGCCTCCACGCCGCCCGCGGAAGCCCCGACTACGATGAGGTCGCGGGTCGGCATGCGGGAAAGACCCTATACCCTTGCTCGATCCGGTGCATTCCAGAGCTGCGTACTCACACGTACACGCCGGCGCCGAGCCTTGCGCATGTCAGCGTAGAGGGCGTATTGCGATCCCATGACGGCGATCAGAGTAGCCCTCGTCGACGATCACCGGTTGTTCCGCGAAGGCCTTCGCGCGCTTCTAGGCACCCAGCCGGATCTCGCCGTGGTTGCTGAAGCGTCCGACGCACGCGAAGTTCCCGGCGCAGTCGAATCGACCGAGCCCGACGTGGTGGTGCTCGATTACCAGTTGAAGGGCGTCGCCGGTCCTTCGATCGTCCGCGACCTCCTCGAGCGAAATCGCAACCGGCGGATCCTGCTCCTCAGCATGCATCTCGAGGAAGATCGGATCGCGCAGGCGCTCGCCGCGGGCGCGCTCGGGTACGCGAGCAAGGAGCAGAGCGCGACGGAATTGTTCAGTGCCATCCGCACGGTAGCGAACGGCAGGCCTTACCTCGCGCCCAATCTCTCCAACTTCGTCTTCGACGACTACGTCCGCATCCAGCGGGACGGAAAGCCCAACGCGACTCCGCTAGCTCCGCTCACCGGGCGCGAGAAGGAAGTATTCGAGCTCGTCATCCGCGGGATGGCGAACGACTCCATCGCGCAGACGCTGGCGATCAGCAGGCGCACGGTGGAGACGCACCGAAGCCGCATCCTCCACAAGCTGCACGCGCACTCGGTGGCGGATCTGATGCGCTTCGCCGCCCGGCACGGGCTCCTCGACGCATAGTCGGACGCTTCTGCTACGGTCCTCTGCATGCTCGATCTGCTCACGGTCCGGGCCTTCGCGATCATCGACGAGCTGGAAGTCCGGTTCTCTGCCGGGCTCAACGTGCTCACCGGCGAGACGGGGGCTGGAAAGACGATCCTCGTCGACGCCCTCCATCTCGTCCTCGGCGGGCGCGCCCAGGCGGACGTCGTCCGGACCGGCGCGGAAGAGGCCGAGGTCCAGGCCCTCTTCCGTCCTCGCGATCCCGACGGGACGGACGGGCGGCTGCGGGCGCTCGGGCTTCCCGCGTGCGGGGCCGAAATGGTGGTGCGAAGGATCGTCCAGCGCGAAGGACGCAGCCGCGCGTACGTCAATGGCGCCCTCGCCACCGCCGCGCAGTTGCAGCAGGCGACTCGCGGGCTGCTCGACATCAGCGGCCAGCACGAGCACGTCGGCCTCCTCGATCCCGAGACCCACCTCGACCTCCTCGACGCGTACGCGCAGGCGGCTCCACTTCGCGCCGCCTACCAGAGGGCTTTCGCCGCCCTCTCCGAGGCGGAGGCGCAGCGCGCGCGGCTCGACTCGGACGAGTCGGCCCGGGCGGAGCGCGCTTCCTTCTTGCGCTACCAGCTCGACGAGCTTTCCAAGGCCGATCCGCAACCCGGCGAGGACGAGGCGCTGGCACAGGAAAGGCGCGTGCTCGCCGCGGCGGAGAAGCTCCGCGCCGGGGCGGAGGAGGCGGAATCGTTGCTCCGCTCCGGAGACGAGGCCGCGGCGACCCAGGCGGCCCGAGCGCTCCGGCGGCTCGAGGATCTGTCGGCCATCGATCCGCAGCTGGGATCCGTGGCCGCGGCCGTCCGGGGAGCCGCCGCGGAGTTGGACGAAGCGGCCCGCACGCTCGCCCGCTACGCGGCACGTCCGGGGGCCGATCCGGAGCGTCTGGCCGCGCTCGACGAGCGCCTCGAGCTGTTGCGAAGGCTTTCGCGCAAGCACGGCGGGTCGCTCGCCTCGGCGATCTCACGCAGGCGAGCCATGGAGGAGGAGCTGTCCTCGCTCGACCACCGCGACGAGGCGCTTGCCGCGGCGCAGGCGCGGACGGCGGCGCTCGCCGCGGAAGCGCTCCGCGCCGGTGCGGAGCTGTCCGCCCGGCGCACCACCGCGGCAACAGGCTTCTCACGCGCGGTCGCCTCCGAGCTTTCGGTCCTCGCCATGGGACGCACCGAGCTGTCGGTGCGCTTCGGCGTCCCCGCGGCCGGCATTCCCGCCGGCGCGCAATCGCTGGGTGCACGGGGGCTCGAAACGGCGGAGATCCTGCTCTCGCCGAATCCGGGCGAAACCCTGCGGCCTCTCGCCCGCATCGCGTCGGGAGGCGAGCTGTCCCGCGTGCTCCTGGCGGTGAAACGGATCCTCGCCGACGCCGACGACGTCGACACGTACCTCTTCGACGAAGTGGACGCGGGGATCGGCGGCGCCACCGCCGACGCGGTGGGCCGGGCCCTCGCCGCGGTGGCGCGCGCGAGGCAGGTCGTCTGCATCACCCACCTCCCGCAGATCGCCGTGTTCGCCGAGCGACACCAGCTCGTCGACAAGGAGGTCGCGAAGGGACGCACCCACAGCACCGTCCGCGCACTCGAAGGCGACGACCGCATCCGCGAGCTCGCGCGCCTCCTCGGAGGACAGGTGTCGCAGGTGGCCCTCGACCATGCTCGCGAGCTCCTCGCCGAGGCGCAGCGCCCGCAGCGCCGCGGTCGCAAGCCGGAAGCGAGGGCGAACTAGCGGCCGCTTCGTGTAGACTTCCCGTTCCTCGGGGAGCAAAGCGTGAGCCGCTTTCGCAGCGCAGCCCGCACCGACGTCGGGATGAAGCGCGAGCACAACGAGGACAGTTTCCTCGTCAACGAAGAGCTCGGCCTGTACGTCATCTGCGACGGGATGGGCGGTCACGCCGGTGGGGAGACCGCGAGCCGTCTCGCCGTGCAGACGGTGGAGAAGGAGCTGATCTCGGCGCGCCTCCGGGCCGACGATCCGTTCGCGAGCACCGCGGGATACCAGGACACGCCCCTCGCCAGGGCGATGGTCGAGGCGATCGAAGGCGCCTGCGGCGTGGTCTACCGGACCTCGCGGATCCAGCCCGAGTTGCAAGGCATGGGGACGACCTGTATCGCGCTCGTCCTGCACCGGGACATCGCCGTGGTCGGCCATGTCGGCGACAGCCGCGCGTACCTCGTGCGCGAGGGAGCGATCATCCAACTGACGGAGGACCATTCGCTGGTGAACGAGCAGGTCCGCGCCGGGATCCTCACGCCCGAGGAGGCGAAGCACTCGCGTCTGCGCAACATCATCACGCGCTCCGTCGGCTTCGAAGAGGACGTGCTGGTGGACGTGATCGGGTTCGAGAGCAAGCCCGGGGATCGCTTCCTGCTCTGCTCGGACGGGCTCTCGAATCTGGTGGAGACCGACGAGATCCGCGTCGCGCTCGGTGCGGCGACGCCCGACGAGGTGTGCAAGTCGCTCATCACCACCGCCAACGAGCGGGGCGGCGACGACAACATCACCGTGGTGGCGGTCGAGCGGGTGGAGTGAGGGAAACCGAGGGGCGTGTCGGAGGAGGGAGGTCGAACGCGGGAAATCCCCGTCAACACTTGCCGTTGAGTATTCCGCGCGCGCACCCGTCAGCGGTTGTAGACAAGTTGACGAAGCAAGAGATCTTCCGATAGTGGACGCAGGCTTGCGAGCGCCCGGAGGAGCGCCCACCTTGCGCACGAGCCCCGGGTTGCCGGGACTTGCGCCGTCGATCGGGAAGGTCGGGCGTCGCCGGGTGGTTCAGAAGTGAGCGCGGCTCTCGAAAGTCGCGGCATTCTTTACGGAGGCCCGCCTGGACAAGTCGTACACGATTCTCGTCGTCCCGGATCGAGACGCGAAGGTGAAGAAGATCCGCGTCGAGCACCGGGTGCTCGTCCGCGCGGTCGTCTGCGCCGCGTTCGTGCTCGTCGGTTTCGTGGGCGCCATGGCGCACTACTTCCAGGTGGTCGGGAAGGTGGCCGAGAACCAGATCCTCCGCGCCGAGAACCTCGAGCTGCAGAACCGCTGGCGCGAGGCGGAGCAGAAGTTCTCGCACATCAACGACGAGCTCGATCGGGTGAAGCGCCTCAACTCGAATCTCCGGCACATCACCCAGCTCAACGATCCGGACCGCAAGCTCTCCGCCATCGTCGCGCCCGAGGCGAATCGCGCCACGGCGCCGGAGTTCGTCGGCGGCGTTGCCACCGAGCCGGCCCGCGCCGGAATGGGCGCCGTCGGCGTGGTGGGCGGCGAAGGAAAGATGATCGCCGACGGCGACTCCCGTCGCGCGCCTGCCGAAGGCGACGGCGACCTCATCAAGCAGCTCGACGATCTCGGCAAGAAGGTGAAGGTCCAGGAGCAGGAAGCGCGCGCCCTGAAGAGCTACTTCGAGGATCAGCAGGCGCTGCTCGCCGCGGCTCCCTCCATCTGGCCGGTGCGCGGATGGGTGACGAGCGACTTCTCCGTTCGCCTCGATCCCTACACGGGCGAGCGGGTGATGCACGAAGGTCTCGACATCGCCACCGCCATGGGTACGCCGGTGCGAGCTCCCGCCGACGGCACCGTGGTCTTCGGCGGCGTCGAAGGCGGATACGGCCACGTCCTCGTCATCGATCACGGGTACGGACTGAAGAGCCGTTTCGGACACCTGTCGCGCATCGACGTGAAGGTCGGCCAGAAGGTGCACCGGGGCGACTACGTCGCCGCGGTCGGCAACTCGGGCCGCTCGACCGGCCCGCACCTGCACTACGAGGTGCGCGTGAACGGCGTCGCGGACAACCCGCGCAAGTTCATCCTCGAAGAGTAGTCGGCAGGGGCACGCTCGCTTCGAGCTTGACGCGAGCGCGCCGATTTTGTCTCGTGGCGCCCGCTCGCGCCGTCCTTCCTACCCGCTCGCTTGACAAGCGCGCTTCGGGTCTTAGGCTCTAGCGAATGCGAGGAGCGATCGCGGCGGCGTGCGCTGCAGTCTTGATGGGGCTCGCCCCCACGCCTGCGCTCGCTTCGCTCGCCGCCTCCTGCCGCGATCGCATCGAGAGCGTCGCTTCCGCGCAGCGCTCGATCTCGCTGGGCATCCGAGCCGGGCGAGCGGTCGAGCCCGAGGCTTCTCGCACCGCAACGCGCGCTCCCGCCCGGGAGCTGGGCCGCGTCGTCTTCGCCTCGCCCGAACGGACCGTCTGGCGCGCCCCGTCGGCGCCTGCGCCGAGCCGCGCTCCGCCCGCTGCCTGATCGCTCTTTCGCGTCGCAGCTTCGGCGGTTCCGCTCTCCCACTCTTTGCATTCGCAAGGTCCACTCAATGTTCGATTACGTCGTCAAGAAGATGGTCGGCACGAAGAACCAGCGCGAGCTGCGCAAGATGCAGCCCCTCGTCGCGCGCATCAACGAGCGCGAGGCCTACGCGAAAGGCCTTTCCGACGAGCAGATCCGCGAGCAGATCCGCGCCTGGCAGAAGGAGGTCGCGGACGCCGCGCCGAAGGACAAGAACGCGGCGCTCGACCGCATCCTGCCGGACTGCTTCGCGCTCACCCGCGAGATGAGCGTTCGCGTTCTCGGAATGCGCCACTTCGACGTCCAACTCCTCGGCGGGATGGCGCTCCACAAGGGCAACATCGCCGAGATGAAGACGGGCGAAGGCAAGACGCTCGTCGCCACCTTGCCGTGCGTCCTCAACGCGCTCGAGGGGAAGGGCGTCCACGTCGTCACCGTGAACGACTACCTGGCGAAGCGCGACGCCGAGTGGATGGGCCGGCTCTATCGGGCGATGGGCCTGAGCGTCGGCTGCGTCGTTCACGGGCTCAGCGATCGCGAGCGGCAGCGCGAGTACGGCGCCCACATCACTTACGGCCAGAACAACGAGTTCGGCTTCGATTATCTGCGCGACAACATGAAGTTCCGGCTCGCCGACTACGTGCAGCGCGAGCTTCACTACGCGATCGTCGACGAAGTGGACTCCATCCTCATCGACGAGGCGCGCACGCCGCTCATCATCAGCGGCCCCTCCGAGGAGTCGACCGACAAGTACTACGTCATCAACAAGATCATTCCCGGCCTCATCCGCGATCGCGACTTCACCGTCGACGAGAAGGCCCGCTCCGTCGTCCTCACCGACGATGGCGTCGAGAAGGTGGAGGCGAAGCTCAACGTTCCGAATCTCTACGACCCGGAGCAGATCGAGACGCTCCATCACGTCGAGCAGGCCCTGCGGGCGCACACGCTTTACCGCAAGGACCACGAGTACGTGGTCAAGGAAGGCGAGGTGATCATCGTCGACGACTTCACCGGACGCCTGATGCCGGGCCGGCGCTGGTCGGACGGTCTCCACCAGGCCGTCGAAGCGAAGGAGAACGTCAAGATCGAGAACGAGAACCAGACCCTCGCCACGGTCTCGTTCCAGAACTACTTCCGCCTCTACACCAAGCTCGCCGGCATGACCGGAACCGCGGATACCGAGGCGGAGGAGTTCGGCAGCATCTACAAGCTCGAAGTCCTCGTCATCCCCACCAACAAGAAGAACGTCCGCAAGGACCAGCAGGACACCGTCTACAAGACCGAGCGGGAGAAGTTCACCGCCGTCTGCAACGAGATCGAGGAGAAGAACAAGAAGGGGCAGCCGGTGCTGGTCGGCACGGTGTCCATCGCGAAGAGCGAGGTGCTCGCGCAACTCCTCAAGAAGCGCGGCGTCCCCCACGACGTCCTGAACGCCAAGCAGCACGAGCGCGAGGCGGAGATCGTCGCGCAGGCCGGGCGCAAGGGGCGCATCACCATTTCCACCAACATGGCCGGCCGCGGCACCGACATCCTCCTCGGCGGCAATCCAGAGTTCCTCGCCCGCCGCGAGGTGGGGCCGGAGCCGACCGCGAACGAGATCGAAGGCCGCCTCGTGCAGGAGCGCGTCGCCAAGGCCAAGGAGACCGGCGAAACGAAATTCGCGCCGGTGACCGCGGCGGAGGTGGAGGCCGAGTTCTCGCGGCTCCACGGGGAGTGGAAGGCACGCTTCGACGCCGCCATCGGCAAGTACAAGGACGACTGCGCGAAGGAGCACGAGCAGGTGGTCTCGGCCGGCGGCCTGCACATCCTCGGTACCGAGCGGCACGAGTCGCGGCGCATCGACAACCAGCTTCGCGGCCGCGGCGGCCGGCAGGGCGATCCGGGCTCCTCCAAGTTCTACATGAGCCTGGAAGACGACCTGATGCGGATCTTCGCCTCGGATCGGATTTCCAAGTTGATGGAGACGTTCGGCGTCCAGGAGAACGAGCCCATCGAGCATCCCTGGCTGTCGAAGGCCATCGAGGGCGCGCAGAAGCGGGTCGAGGGACAGAACTTCGACATCCGCAAGAACCTCCTCGAGTACGACGACGTGATGAACCAGCAGCGCAAGACGATCTATGGAATGCGCAAGGAAGTCCTCGCCGCCGGCGCGGGGGTTCCGCTGGTCTGGTTCACCGAGGATCCGAAGACCAAGAAGAAGACCCGGCACGAGAAGATGGTCTCCTGGAAGGACCAGGAGGAGCACTTCTTCGACCTCATC
>JBJMQD010000110.1:0-5385 GCA_045802855.1 Myxococcales bacterium
GCTGTAGAGCGTGAAACCGACGGACGCCGTGAGCTGCCCGAGAAAGAGCCACTTCGAGACGCCCTCCGAGGTACCGCTCTTCCACTGCTTGTGGACCTGTTTCGCAATGGTGAAGACGAGGATGATCGAGCTTGCCCATCCAACCGCGTCGACCGGCCCCATGCAGGCGAAGATGCGTCGCGGGGGCGGCGGCGACAAACGTCGCGATGACGTGCGGTCCCTTCTCCGTAACACCTGCTGGGGGGCGGCGCGCGGGGTGCGCGACGCCGATCCCACACGACGAGATCTACTGAGCTACTGCTGCGCCTTCTCGTGCGCCTTGTCGCCCGCGTTGTGGGCGGTGTCGCCCACCGCGTCTGCGCCGTTGCCGGCGGCGTCCATCGTGCTCCTGCGGGCGCGGCGGGCCTTCACCTTCGCCTTCGATCCGGCGTGGCTCGCTTCCTTCTTGGCGTCGTGCGCGGTGTCGCTGGCCTTGTCGCCCGCCCGCTCGGCCGCGTGCTTCGTGTCCGTTGCCGCGTCGCTGGTCTTTTCACCCACGGTGTGGCTCGCGTCCCCCACGGCCTTGCCGCTCTTGTGCGCGGCGTTGTCTGCGGTATCGCCGACCTTGTCGCCGGCCTTTTCCGCCTTGGTCCGGTCGTCAGGAGTGCGGACCTGCTCGTCGTGGGCGAATGCGGGGAAGCCAAGAGCGAGCGAGAGAACGGCTGCTGCAAAGAAGCGCATGAAGTTCCTCCGAAGGGATTTGTTGTCCAATGTATGGTTTGCGCATTCCTCCTTCGGATTGCATGCGCTCGGAATCACGTCTTGGGCGGTTTCGGGACGCGCCCCATCAAGTAGAACTCGTCGTTGGGACGCATGCCGGTCGCGTTCGCGAGCCGGTTGCTCATGGCGAAGAACGCCGCGATGGCGGCGATGTCCCAGCCGTCCTCGTCCGTGAGGCCGTGCTCGCGCAGGCGGGCGTAGTCGGCGTCCTCCAGCTCCGCCGACCGCAGCGACACTTTGAGCGCGAAGTCCAGGATGGCGCGCTGCCGCGGAGTGATGTCCGCCTTGCGGTAGTTGATCGCTACCTGATCGGCCAGCAGCGGCTTCTTTTCGTAGATGCGGACGAGGGCGCCGTGCGCGACGACGCAGTAGTGGCAACTCGCCGCCGCGCTCGTCGCGACCACGATCATCTCCTTCTCGCCCTTGGTGAGACCGCCCTCCTTCAGCAGGAGGGCGTCGTGGTAGTCGAAGAAGGCGCGGAACTCGGCCGGCCGGTGCGCCAGCACGAGGAAGACGTTGGGGATGAAGCCCGCCTTCTCCTCCACCGCCAGGATCCGGGCGCGCACGTCGTCGGGCAGCTCTTCCAACCTGGGAACGGGAAACCGGGAAATCGGCGTCGGCGTCATGAGGGGCTCGCGAAGGAGGGAGAGGTCTTCTAGCGCACCTTCGCGTCAGGATCCGGGGAAGTAGCCGGACGGGACCTCCGTGCGGCGAACCCGATGCCAGAGAGCGTGAGACCGAGTCCGGCGCAGGCGATGGCGATCCACGCTTCGGGCCGGACGACCCACGCCTCGACGCGCCCCAGGGCAGTGGGATGCGAGCTCGACTGCGCGCGCCGCCACGCGGCCCTGAGCTCGTCCTCGCGGAACGCGGATCCAGCGAAGGTCCCCGTCCAGACGCCTTCGGGCGAGAACACGAAGGTCTGGTTGGGATGATCGAAGCCGCCTTCCGCCTTGCGGAGCCGGAACCCGATCTCGTCGAGGAACGCTCGCGCCTTTGCGGCATCCGTCGCGCGCACGAGGATCCAATCGGCCGGCAGCGCGAGCCTGGTGCGGAACCCCTTCAGCGCGCTCGCGGAGTCCTCGGGATCGAACGAAAGCACCACTACACGGAAGCCCACGCCTGTCTTGGCGAGAGCGTCCTTCAGCGCGAGCGATGTCAGCGGACAGGTGCTGCCGCATCGGGTGAAGATCGGCACCAGGAGCCGCGGCGTCCCCGGCGCGAGCCCTGGTAGCTCGTGGGCCTGGTCGCGGTCGTCGAGAACGATCAGGCGGGATAGCCGTGTCGATGTTTCGGGCGGGAGCAAGACGGCCGAAGCGGGCGCCGCCGCGGCGAGCCAGAGAACGAGGACGGCGCGCGCCTGCAATCCTACCCCGCGGCGAGCGGGTAACTGGCGCTCAGGACCTGCACGAGCGGCGGCAGATACGAGATCAAGATGGCGACGATTCCCGCGACGACCCACGGCCTGAGGTTCCTCACCGCCGGCACGTCCTCGTCGTGGTACGCGGCGGCCGCGGGCAGCGCGAACGAATCCGCGGCGTGCTCCGACCGCGGCGCGAGGAGGCTGCGCACGAGCACGTAGAAGAAGAGCGCCACCGCGAGGCCCATGACGCATCCGCCGGCGGCGCCCAGGTACTCTCCGATGACCCAGTCCTTGCGGAACGCGCTCGAGGCCGGGTCGAGGAAGCTCAGTCCCAGGTTCGTCCTGCGCGGCACTCCGTTCAACCCGCCGTAGAAGAGGCCCGCGGAGAAGGTGAAGACTCCGACGAGCCACACATACGGCACCGCGACGGCGACGCCGGGCGCCTTGCACTCCTTCCCCAGGATCCCGAGCACGAGGTACAGGCTCATTCCCAGGATTCCGAGGAAGACCGGACCCGCCACCGTCAAGTGGAAGTGCGCCGGGATCCAGGACGTGTTGTGCACGAGCGCGGCCATCCCGTACGAGGCGTTCACGATTCCGGTCAGCCCGCCCAGGACGAAGATCACGAGCCCGACGAACAGGTAGGGGAAGAGCCACTTTTGCGAGTCGAAGTGGGGCAGCTTGCCCCACCAGGCGAAGAGACCCGTACCGCCGTTCTGGCGCGCACCATGCTCCAGCGAGGCGGCCACCGTGAAGGCCGTCAGGAAGCTCGGCACCGCCACCAGGAACGTCAGCACCGTGTGCAGGAACTTGTAGCCGGAGGAGAGGGCCGGCTCGGTGAACTGGTGGTGCAGGCCGAGCGGCGCCGAGAGCACGATGAACGCGAGGAACGCGAGGCGGCCGTAGAAGTCGCTGTAGAGCTTTCCGCCCGCGAGCGCCGGCAAGGTCACGTAGTACATGACGTAGACGGGCAGGATCCAGAAGTAGACCAGCGGGTGTCCGAAGAACCAGAAGAGGAGCCGGGAGAGGACCACGTTCACGCCCGTCGTCCAGCCCAGCGAAAAGGGAATGAGCTGGACGATGACTTCGTAGGCGACGGGAAGGGTGCAGATCTGCCAGATGACGAAGGTGGCGATGATGCCGAGCGCGCCGAGCGGCGTCTTCTCGCCGGGGTGCGCGCGGCGAAAGCGCAGGTACCCGGGGATCCAGGCCCAGAAGGACACCCAGGAGCCGACCACCAGGAAGACGACCCCGAAGTAGAAGAGGGGGTGCGCTTTCAGCGGCGCGTAGAACGTGTAGAGGACGTTCGCCTTGCCGGCGAAGATCGGCCCGGCGGCGACGAGCGTGCCGAGAACCATCAGGACGAGACCTGCCCGCGCGAGCGCCACGGAGACGCCGCGATCGAGCGTTTGACTTACCACCGCGTTACCGAAACCGACCGCGAAGAACGTAGTGAGGACGACGGCGTTGATGACGCCGTGCGCGGTCAGGCCCTGGTAATAGTCGATGCCGAGGAAGCTCGTGTCCTGGATGATGCCGGATCGGTACAGGACCTGGAGCACGCCGTGGTAGATGCCGAAGATGGTCAGCGCGAGCGGGAGGAGAAGCTCGACGAGGATCACCGCGCGCAGCTCCTTCTGGATCATTTCGTCACCTCGATGATCCCCACCATGTCGTGGTGGCCGGAGCCGCAGAACTCGTGGCAGATCACCTGGTACTTTCCCGGCTTCATGAAGCGCGTCTGCGCGTAGGTGATCGCGTTCGGCACCGCCGTCAGGTTCACGTCGGTGCCGTCGATGTAGAACCCGTGCACCACGTCGGCGCTGGTCAGGTAGAAATCGACGACCGAGCCGGCGGGAATTTTCAGCGGGCTCGGCTTGAACGACCACATCTTCGAGACGACGTGCGCTTCGTAGCGGAGGGGCGCTACCTGGATGAGCTCGCCCGTGGTGAAGGGCTTCTTGTCGGTGACGCAGTCGGGAACCGAGATCCCCAGGCGGACGGCGGCGAAGGCGAGGAGGGCGAGCATGCCTCCCGCGAAGAGGAGCGAGGCGATGAGGACGCGCTTCTCCAGGTCGGGCACGCCGCCCGCGGGGACGGCCGGCTGTTCCGGAATGCCGTGGGCGATCTGCATGGGCGGCGCCCTAGTGGCGGTAGATCATCAGCGCGTAGAGGGCGAGCCAGACCACCGCGAAGAAGACCGTCATCGCGGCGAAGAACGCGATGGCGCCTGTGGGGTAGAACGCTTCGGTCCTGTCCTCGTGCCCCATGTCGCCTCCCGCGACGAAACTTAGGAGATCGCAGGAAGCGAGTGGATTGGCCGAAGTGCTTATGCCATGTGCGCCTGGTCCAGGAGGACGGACGCCGCACCGCCACCGGAAGGGAAAAACGATCTCAGACGGTGGGTTCCGGCGCGATGTCGATCACCGGCTCCCTGGTCTCGACCGCACGGTGGTCGCGGGCGATGAGCAGGTAGATGGCGGGGACGAAGAAGAGCGTGAATGCCGTCCCGATGGCCATGCCGGCGACGAGCACGAGGCCGATGCTGTTGCGCGCCGCCGCGCCAGGACCCGTGACGAGCGTCAGAGGGAAGTGGCCGCAGACCGTGGCGACGCTCGTCATCAACACCGGCCGTAGCCGCGTCGCCGCCGCGTTGCGGATGGCGTCGATCTTCGACTGCCCCTGTTCCTGCAGCTGATTCGCGAACTCGACGATCAGGATCCCGTTCTTCGAGACCAGGCCGACGAGCGTGACCAGCCCCACCTGCGAGTAGACGTTCAGGGTCGTCGTCCATCCGTCGGTGAAGAAGGGGATGTTCGGGTTCGGCATCTTCAGGAACGTCATGAGGAGCGCGCCGAACATCGCCAGCGGAACCGAGCCGGCAAGGATCACGAACGGATCGCGGAAGCTGTTGAACTGCGCCGCGAGCACCAGGAAGATCAGGACCACCGCGAGGAGGAACGCGGGCAGGAACTTGTCGCCCTCGACGCGCAGCTGCCGCGACTCTCCGGTGTAGTCGATGACGTAACCCTTGGGGAGGATCTTCGCGGCTTCGCCCTCCAGGTACTTGAGCGCGTCGTCGAGCGGGCGGACGGCGACGCCGCTCAGCTTGACCGCATTGAGCTGCTGGAAGCGGTTCAGAGCGCGGGGCGTGACGGAGTCGCGGATCTTGGCGATGGTGCTGAGCGCGACGAGCTGCCCGTTCGGTCCGGTGACGTGGACGTCCTGGAGCTGCTCGGGGTTGAGCCGCTCGACGCGGAGGA
>JBJMQD010000129.1:0-4884 GCA_045802855.1 Myxococcales bacterium
TCGATCGACCCTGTCATCGCCGCCAGCGGATTGCGTATTTCGTGCGCGAGGCCCGCCGCGAGGCCGCCCACCACCGCGAGGCGATCGGAACGGCGCATCGCCTCTTCCATGCGGCGGAACTCGGTCAGGTCCTGGAACACGATCACCCACCCGGCGGCGCCGTGCTCGTTGAGCCGGCCGACCGCCCAGCCGACCGTGCGCTGCCGGCCGTCGAGGCCGACGACGAGCGCCTCGTTGCGCTGCCGCCCCGCCGGAACGGGCGCATCGAGCGCCGGAGCCAGGGCCGGGAGCCGCGCGCGCAGGGGCTCCCCGCGCAGCTGCGCGTCGGACATGCCGAAGATCTCCTCGCCCGCGGGATTGAGGTAGGTGATGAGACCAGCCTCGTCCACCGTGACGATGCCGCTGGAGATCGAGTGCACCACGGCGGAGAAGGTCGCCTCCAATGCGGAAAGGCGCTTCTCCCGCTCCCGGAGCTCGATCCGCGCTCCTTGAAGCTGCTCCGCGAGGAAGGAAGCCAGCGCGCCGGAGAGAAGGAACGCGGACAGGTTGAGGACGATGTTCAGGAGCAGCCGCCCGGTGGGGAGCGGCGCGCGCAGCAGGTACGCGGCCGCCGGCATGACGAGACCGGACTCCATCCCGAACGTGAGGCCGCAGAACAGCACGGAGGCGCCGAGTGCGCCGATGGTCGCTCCGCGGCGGCCCAGGCCAATGGCGCCGTTCACGATCGCGAGCGGATACAGGATGGTGAAGATGCTTTCGACGCCGCCCGTCAGGTAGACGAGCCCCGTGGCCGCGGCGAGGTCCGCGCAGATCTGCAGATGCGCGACGCCGCGCAGGAAGAGGCGCCGGCGCAGGAACAGCACCGAGACGAGCGACGCGACGTAGAGCGCGCCGATGATCCCGTAGAGGTAGATCTCGACGCTGCGCGGGACGCTTTCGCTCCCGAGCAGGATCGCCGTCGCGACGAGGAGCGCCGTCCCGACGAGGAGCCGGACTCCGGTGAGAAGGACGAGCTTGCCGTAGAGGTCCGCGCCGAGCGCGAACCTCTGCGCAGGCGCGGCCTTGGCGGACCCCATCGCGGATTACTTGATCGAGCCTGCGATGGAGAAGATCGGGAGGTACATGGCGACGAGGAAGCCGCCGACCACGCCGCCGAGGAAGACCATCATCACCGGCTCGATCATGCTGGTGAGGGCGCCGACGGCCGCGTCGACTTCGTCATCGTAGAAGTCGGCGATCTTCGAGAGCATCTGGTCCATGGCGCCGGTCGCTTCGCCGACGCCGATCATCTGCACGACCATCTGCGGGAACACCTTGGTTTGGCCGAGGGGCTCCACGATCGTCTTGCCCTCGGAGATCTTCTCCTTGGTGTACCGGATCGCCTTCTCGATCACCGAGTTGCCGGCCGTCTTGGCGACGACCTCGAGGGCGTCGAGGATCGGCACGCCGGAGCTGATCATCGTGCCGAGCGTGCGGGTGAAGCGGGCCACCGCCACCTTGCGGATGAGCGGTCCGAACAGCGGGGTGCGGATGACGAACGAGTCCCACTGCTCGCGTCCCTTGGCGGTGTTCTTCCAGGTCTTGAACCCGAAGATGGCGGCTCCGACGGTGACCACCATATGGATGATGTAGTTCTGCAGGAACTTCGAGAGGTCGACGACGAACTGGGTGGGCCCCGGCAGCGATCCGCCGAAGTCCTTGAACATCTTCTCGAAGGTAGGGGTGACGAAAAGGAGGAGGACGGTGCAGACGCCAACCGCGACCACGAGGACGATGGTCGGGTAGACCATCGCGCCCTTCACCTTGGCCTTCAGCTTCTCGTTCTTCTCGATGTACGCCGCGAGCCGGTTGAGGATGGTGTCGAGAATACCGCCGATCTCGCCGGCGGCGACGAGCTGCGTATAGAGCTGGTCGAACACCTTCGGGTGATCGCCGAGGGCGTCCGCCAGGGTCGATCCGGACTCGACCTTGACCTTCACCTTGGTGAGGACCTCGCGGAAGGCGAGGTTGTCGAGCTGGCCCGCGAGGATCTCGAGGCACTGCACGAGCGGCAGGCCTGCGTCGATCATGGTCGCGAACTGGCGGGTGAAGATGACCAGGTCCTTCTGGCCGATGCCGCCGCCGAGGGCGGGAATCTTGAGCTTGAAGGCGAACGCCTTCTTGCGGACCTTGAGGTTCGAGAGCGCCATCGCGCGCAGGCGCGCGGAGACCTGCGTCTCGTCGGTGGCCTCCATCTCGCCACGGCGGACTTCGCCCGTCCTGGTCTTGCCTTCCCACGTCCAGACGGGAAGCTGCTTCTGCGTGATCGGGCTGGTCTTGCCGGTCGGGCCGGTCTTGGCGACTGCGGCGGATGAGGCCATTCGCGGATCTCCTTACGGTCTCTGGCCCTGCATGGCCCGGGGAGCCATGCGGACGCCGGAGGCGAGGACGTTGCGCAGCTCATCCGGATCGGAGCTACGCGAAAGGGCTTCGTCGAGCGAAATGAGGTTCTTCTGCACGAGCTGTGCGAGGGACTGGTTGAAGGTCTGCATGCCGAACTTGGCCTGCCCGACCTGCATGGCCGAGTAGATCTGATGAACCTTGTCCTCGCGAATCAGATTCCGGATGGCGGCGTTCGGGACCATCACCTCGATCGCCAGCACGCGTCCGTTGCTGTTGTTCTTCTGGATCAGGTTTTGCGTCACCACGCCTTCCAGCACGAACGACAGCTGGGCGCGGATCTGGGGCTGCTGGTAGGGCGGGAAGACGTCGAGGATACGGTTGATCGTCTGCACGCAGCTGTTCGTGTGCAGGGTGCCGAAGGCGAGGTGGCCGGTCTCGGAGATGACGAGCGCGGCCTCGATGGTCTCGAGGTCTCTCATTTCGCCGACCAGGACGACGTCCGGGTCCTGACGAAGGATGTACTTGAGCGCCTTCTTGAAGCTGTGAGTATCCGCACCGACTTCGCGCTGGTTCACCACGCAGTTCTTGTGTGGGTGGATGTACTCGATCGGGTCTTCGATGGTGACGATGTGCTCGTGCCGCTCGGTGTTGATCTTGTCGATGATCGAGGCGAGCGTCGTCGACTTGCCGGAGCCGGTCGGACCCGTCACCAGCACCAGGCCGCGCGGCTTGTTCGCGAGCTCGCTGACGATCGGCGGAAGGCCCAGCTCCTGGAAGGTGAGGATCTTGAAGGGAATGGTGCGGAAGGCAGCCGCGACCGCGCCGCGCTGCATGAAGATGTTGGCGCGGAAGCGGGAGAGGCCCTTGACTCCAAAGGAGAGGTCGAGCTCGTTCTCCTCCTCGAACTTGTGCTTCTGCGCGTCCGCCAGGATCGAGTAGCAGAGCTGCTTCGTGTCGACCGCCGAGAGGGGCGGCGTCTTGAGCGGCACGAGGCGGCCGTCGATGCGGAGCTGGGGCGGCGAGCCGGTCGTGATGTGGAGGTCGGAGGCCCCCTTCTCGACCATCGCCTTGAGCAACTGATGTAGGTTCGGCATCGGCGTCGTCCTCAGCGGGTCGTGTCGGGAGCGGTGTTGCCCACCACTTCCTCGATGGAGGTAACGCCGGCCTTGAGCTTGGCGATTCCCGCCATGCGCAGCGTCTGCATCCCGAGGCGGATCGCCTCGCTCTTCAACTCCGCCGTGGAGGCGCCGTTGATCACCAGCTCCTTGAGGCTGTCCCACATGGGCATGACCTCGTAGAGCGCGACGCGGCCCTTGTACCCGCGCTCGTTGCAGGTGCGGCAGCCCTGCGGCTCGTAGACCTGGAAGGTCCCGATGTCCTCGGGCTTCACGCCGATGTCGGTGAGCGCCTGCGGCGTCACGTCGACCGGCTTCTTGCACTCGCCGCACAGCTTGCGGGCGAGACGCTGGGCGAGGATGAGGTTGACGGCGCTCGTCACGAGGAACGGCTCGATGCCCATGTTGAGGAGACGGGAGACCGTTCCCGGAGCGTCGTTGGTGTGGAGCGTCGAGAGCACCAGGTGGCCCGTGAGGGCGGCCTTGATGCCGATTTCCGCCGTTTCGAAGTCTCGAATCTCGCCGACCATGATGATGTCGGGATCCTGGCGGAGGAAGCTGCGGAGGGCGGCGGCGAAGTTGAGGCCGATGTCCTCGTGCATCTGCACCTGGTTGATGCCGGCGAAGTTGAACTCGACCGGGTCCTCGGCGGTGGAGATGTTGGTGTCGATCTGGTTGAGCGAGGAGAGCGCCGAGTACAGCGTCGTCGTCTTGCCGGAGCCCGTGGGGCCCGTCACCAGCACCATGCCGTAGGGACGCTCGATGGCCTCCTTGAACCAGGACAGCGGCTGCGGATCGAAGCCCAGCTTGGTCATGTCCAGCTGGAGGTTCGACTTGTCCAGCAGACGCATCACCACTTTTTCGCCGAACAGCGTGGGGCACACGCTGACGCGGAAGTCCATCTCCTTGCCCTGGCCGAGCTTGATCTTGATGCGGCCGTCCTGCGGCAGGCGGCGCTCGGAGATGTCCAGCTCCGCCATGATCTTCAGACGGCTGGTGATGGCGTTGCGCAGCTTCATCGGCGGGCGCATCACCTCGTAGAGCGAGCCGTCGATGCGGAAGCGCACCCGGAAGTCCTTCTCGTACGGCTCCACGTGGATGTCGGAGGCGCCCTTCTTGATGGCGTCCATGAGGATGAGGTTCACCAGCTTGACCACCGGCGCGTCGTCAGCCGCCTTGGCCATCTCCTCGATGTTCTCGTCCTCGTCCTTGGCGACCTCGATGTCGTCGCCGGTCACCTCGCCGACGATGTCTTCGAGCGAGGGGCCCTTCTCGGCGTAGTACCGCTCGATCGCCTCGCGCACCGACGGCTCCGAGGCCACCACCGGCTCGATGTTGTACGAGGTGAGGAACTTGAGATCGTCGACCGCGTAGATGTTCGATGGGT
>JBJMQD010000158.1:0-20844 GCA_045802855.1 Myxococcales bacterium
GAGTTTTGGTGCCCGCGCCGATGACGGCGGCAACGCCTCGGCCAAGCTCGACGGCGAGATCCGGTCGCTCGTGCAGAAAGTCGATCCGGCACGGATTCAGGCCAACATCAACGCGCTATCGGCGTTCCACAATCGCAACGCCTGCGCGACCGGCTTCGTCAAGGCGAGCGAGTTCGCCCTCGCTCAATTCAGGGCGAGCGGGTTCAACAACGCCACGTTTGACGATTTCAGCGCTGGGAACGTCAAAGCGATCGGCTGCGTCGGTGCGCCGACTCCGGACGGAGTGAACTTCGCGCCTCGCAACGTCGTCGCCTGGATCAAGGGAAGGACGCACCCGGAGCGCGTCGTCGTCATCGGGGGACACCTCGACACGCGTAGCTTCGGCGTGGTCGATCCCAATCTGGACACCACCAATCTTTTGCGGATTGCCGGCGCCGATCTCGCGCACACCGCAATCACCGACAACTCGCCGGGATCGGACGACTCGGGCGCGCAGTCTTCTCTCGTCCTCGAACTGGCGCGTATCCTTTCGAAGGCCAACTTCGACAACACCATCCTGTTCGCCACCTTCGGCGCGGAGGAAGAGGGCACGATCGGTTCCGCGAATCTCTCCGGACCCGCCATCAATCCACAGAACGGCGAGAAGACGAGGATCGAGCAGTTGACCGGCATTCCCGGCGCCCACGCGGTCGCGATGCTGAACAACGACATCAGCGGCGGCGACAGCATCGCCAACACGGGTGACGATTTCAGCGCGTTCCGGCTGTACGCGGCGGGGACGCCGCGCGAGCGGACCTCGACCGCGGAGGACGGGACCACCGACAACACCTCTCCTGCGCGCGGGCTGATGCGCTTCGTCGCCACCTTCGGCCTGCCGAGCGCCGATGGCTTCAACATGCGGCCGGAACTCCGCGAGGACCGGCCGGGCCGTGGCAGCGATCAGTCGTCCTTCCTGGCACAGGGTGTTCCGGCCGTCCGCTTCATCGAGAGTCACGAATGCTCGTCCTCGCCGGTGGACAACGCCTGCCCCGCGACCGACCCCAACGATCCCGGTAAGTTGACGAGCGGTCGTCCGTGCCCGTCGCCCTTCGCGGCGCTGCCGCGCACGGATCCGCGGCACAACTGCCTGCACACGAACTTCGTCTGCACGCTGGCGAACAACGGGCCGTCTTGCACCGGAGGGTCGGCCGTCATCCCGCAGACCAGGGTTTGCCAGAACGACGACGAGCGCGCCCATGGCATCGTCCTCGACCCCGCCACCCCGGCCGGCGCCAGCACGACGCATTACCTGAACGAAGGCTGCGTCGATGACAGGAGCCCGAACCCGTTCCACAACTTCCAGCGGCAGCACGCGCCGAACGACAACCCCGCGGGGCCCACCCCGACCTACGAGGCGAAGATCGCGCAGGTCATGGGCTCGGCGCTGGGGCACCTCGCGCGCGCCCCGAACCCGCCGACCTTCACGGCGACGGGCGATGCCAACAGCGGCGTCACCGTGACGTTCGCCGCGGCCACCGGAGACAAGGTCGAGAACTTCATCGTCGCCGCCCGTTCGACGAAGGAGAACTTCCACAGCGGGCGCGTGCGCGTGCGGGGGACGAGCGCATTCGTGACGCCGGCGCAACTCGGCATCGCGCCGGGGCAGGCTTTCTTCATCTCGGTCGCGGCGGAGAGCAACGGCCACCACGAGTCGCTCTTCGGATATCCGGAGTTCCGCTGCGACGCGACCGGCTGCGCGATTCCGGCTGGCGCGCTGAACATCACCGCCTCGAAGTAAACGTGAGTCACCGGCGGCTCGATCGCCCGTTCTCGGGCGAGCGATCGGGCCGCGCCGTTCCGACTTGACCGTCAAGGGCGCCCGCGCCTAAGTCGCGCTGGGATGGAAGGTCTCCAGAGCAGCGCGGATTTTCCCCATGTCGAGACCATCTTCCGGATCGGGCTGGCGATCGGGCTCGGTCTCTTCGTCGGGCTCGAGCGCGAGTGGCGCCACAAGGAAGCAGGTTTGCGGACGTTCGGTTTTGCCGCTCTCCTGGGCGCGCTCGGCGGATTGCTGGGCCCTGCCTACGCGCTGCTCGGCATCGCCCTTCTTGGAATTCTAGTCGGATTGTTGGCGTGGCACACGGTGGGCTCGGGGCAGGGAATCGAGCTCACCACCTCCGCCGCATTGCTGATCACCGGCTACGTAGGAGTGCTTGCGGGCCTCGGGCACACCTTCACGCCCGTCGCGGTCACCTTGATGGTCGCCGGGCTGCTCGCGTGGAAGGAACAGCTCGCGGGATTCAGCCTGGGGATCTCCGCGATCGAGCTTCGCGCTGCCATCCTCCTCGCGATCCTCGCGTTCGTCGTGTACCCGATCCTCCCGCAGGCGTCGCTCGACCCCTGGGGTCTCATCCAGCCTCGGGCAGCCTGGGTCACGGTCATCCTCATCGCCGCGATCGGTTTTGCGAACTACATCCTCTTGAAGATGTTCGGCACCAAAGGGGTGCAGATCACCGGATTCCTCGGCGGGCTCGTGAACAGCACCGTGACCGTGACCGAGCTTGCGACCCGGGCGAGAGAGAGCCACGGGAGGCTCTCCGAGGAGGCCTATCGCGGTGTCCTGCTCGCGACCTGCGCCATGGCCGTCCGCAACGCGGTGCTCCTCGGAATCGTGGCGACGACTGCTCTCCTCGCCGCCTTCCTCCCCATCGCCCTCATCCTGGTCGGCAGCCTGCTTCTCGCAGCGCGCGATCTGGGCCGCCGGCCGAAACCCGACTCGTCGGGGCTGCAGATCCCGCTCCAGTCGCCGTTCTCGCTCCAGTCCGCGCTCAAATTCGGGTTGATCTTCCTCGTGCTGCAGGTGGTCGGCAAGCTGGCCCAGAACGCTCTCGGGGAAGCCGGTTTCTACGCCATCAGCCTGGCCGGAGGAGTGGTGTCGAGCGCCTCGGCGGTCGCCTCCGCGGGAATCCTGGCCGCGCAAGGACACGTGACGCCCGCGGTGGCCGGCGTCGCTTCCGTGCTGGCGTCGCTCGCGAGCGCAACGGTGAACCTCGTCCTGGTGGCCCGCATCGGGGACGACCGCCACCTCACTGCGCGGATGGCGCGGTCGGTCGGCATCGTCGTCGCCCTGGGAATCGGAGGAGCGCTCGTGCAATCTCAGCTTCCGAAGGGCGTCGCGGGGCATTACGGTTCGATGCTGGGCGCGAAATTCTCGCATCTGACGCGCTGATGTCCGAGGCCTGGAACCCGGATCAGTACCTCCGCTTCCGCGCCGAGCGCGAGCAGCCTTTCCGGGACCTCCTCGCGCTCGTCCGCAAGAAGCCCGCGATGCGCGTTTGCGATCTGGGTTGCGGGACGGGCGCCCTGACCGCCGAGCTGCATCGCGAGCTTGGGGCACGCGAGACCGTGGGCGTCGACCTGTCTCCGGCGATGCTCGCGAAGGCGCCCAGAGCGGAGGGCTTGCGCTTCGTCGAGGCGGACATCGAGCGGTTCGAGGACGGAAAGTTCGACCTGGTGTTCTCGAACGCGGCGCTGCACTGGGTGCCCGACCACGGGTCGCTTCTCGAGCGGCTCACGGGGATGCTCGCTCCCGGTGGTCAGCTCGCCTTCCAGGTGCCGTCGCAGGACGCGCACCCCTCCCACGAGACCGCCTTCGAGATCGCGGCCGAGCACCGCTTCAAACGGCACTTTTCCGGGCAGGTGCGGCGCGCCAAGGTAGCGGAGCCCTCTCAGTACGCGAGCTGGCTCTACCATTTCGGTTACCGGGAGCAGCACGTGAGGTTGCAGATCTACCTGCACCTGCTCCCCGCCCGCGAAGACGTCGTCGAGTGGGTGAAGGGAGCTCTCCTCACTCCGTATCAGGAACAGCTGCCGCCGCCGGTCTGGGAGGAATTCCTGGCGCGGTATCGAGAGCTGCTCCTGCCGCGCCTGGCGGACGAGAAGCCCTTCCCGTATCCGTATTCTCGGATTCTCGCCTGGGGAACGCTCTAGCGCTGCACGAGCGAGGCCCGGCTGCGCGCCTCGTCGAGCGCGCGGTGGATCTCCTCCAGCGCATCGCGGGACTGCGCCGCCTCCTCCACCGCCTGCCGCGCCTCGAGAAGCTCGCGGGCGAGCGAGTCGCGCTCCGCCTCGAGCGAGACGATGTCCGCGAGCGCCCGATCCCGCTCGGCGGCATGGGCCGCGGACTCGCTGGCGAGGCGATCCATCTCGGCGTGGATGCGCTGCACCTCGTCGGCGGCGGCCCGTGCACGCTCGACCGCCGCCGCCGCGCGCGCCTTCTCCTCGCGCAGCTCCCGCGCGATCCTCGCCACCTGCGCTCCCGCGCCGTCGCGTTCGGCCTCGAGGAGCTGCAGATCTTCCTGCAGGCGGGCGTGTGCCGCGGCGCGCGTTTCCATCTCGCGCACGAGCCTGTCCCGCTCGCGGTCCTGCTCCTTCGCCTCGTCCGCCGCCTGCCGCAAAGAGGCGAGGGCGGCGTCGAGGTCGGCGCGCAGCTTGGCGTTCACCTCGGAAGCGCGGAGCAGATCGCTCGAGAGCTCCTTCGCGAGCTGCGCGACCTGCAAGCCGTCGTTCCTCCCCCGGGTCGTCGAAGGACGCCTGGGTGCGGCTTCGGCGGGGGCCGGTTCGGCGCGGGGCGGGGAAAGCGGAAGCTCCGCGACCGTAGCGGGCGGGGGCACCGAGGGCGGTGGTTCCTCCACGTCGTTCCCGTCGAGCGGCTCGCCGAGCCGCACGCGCGGCCTCACCCGGGAGACGTTGTCCTCGAATCCGCGCTTGATCATGTCAGCACCGCCTTGCGCGGCTCGGCGGCGGGCGCGAGCTTGAGCTTCACCGGATCGCCGATCTGCCCGAGCACCTCGTCGAGGACGCCCTGGATGTCGCGCGCACCTTTGCTTTCCGGATCGTAGGCGAAGATGGGGATCCCCTCGCTCGAGGCCTGAGCGAACTTGGTGCACTGCCGGATCACCTGTGCGAGGAGGAACTCGGTGTAGTGCTTGGTGAGGGCCTCGCGCGCTTCCTTGGCGATCTTGAACGTCGCGTTGTAGGCGTTGATGACGATGAAGATGTGATCGAGCACGTGCTCGAGGTCCTCCTCGAGGGAATGGACCGTCTCGAAGAGCAGCTTGAGCCCGTGGAAGCTGAGGAAGTCGGCGAGCACGGGGACGAAGAGATCGTGCGCCGCCATCAGGGCGTTGAGGTTGAGGAGCCCGAAGGAGGGCGGCGCGTCCAGCACCGCGTAGTCGTACTCGGCCTCGATCTCCTTGAGCGCGTTGCGCAGGCGGAATTCGCGCGCCGCGAGCGGCATGAGCGAAAGATCGATGGTGCTCATGCGCAGATTCGAGGGGACGAGGTCGAGGCCCGGCATGCCGGTCTTCACGATGATCTGCTCGAGCGGCATCTTCTTGATGAGCGCCTCGAAAAGCGTGCGCTCCGATTCCTCGCCGGCGATTCCGAGGCACTTCGAGGCGTGCCCCTGGGAGTCGAGATCGATGACGAGGACGCGGTGGCCCATCTCCGCCAGCCGGAAGGCGTAGCTCGTGGAAACGCTGGTCTTGCCGGTTCCGCCCTTGAAGTTGAGGAAGAGCTGGCGCCGCATCGGACGGCGCGGCGGCGATCGCCCGAGCGCGGCGCGCGCGGAGGCGAGGTCATCGACCGTGTAGAGCGTGCGTTGCGGCGAGGAGGAGCGGAGCCGAGCGAGCGGCCCGCGCGCTTCCGCCTCGAGAAGCTCCTGCGGCGTGAGGCCGAGCACCTGCGCGAAGCGGCGCGCCGAATAGCGGATCGATTCCAAGCTACAGGCCTCCTTCCGCGGCTCCGGTGGCGACGAGGCGCCTTCCGCGTCGTGCGACGAGTCCCTCGCCGACGAGTCGGGCAGCTAGCTCCGCGGCGTCCGGTGGGGGCATCTCCAGGTGCCGCGCCAGCTCCTCTTCGCTCAGCCCGAAGATGGCGGCGCGCACAGCCGCGACGGCTTCGGAGGCGAGGCGGGTTCCCTCGTCCGCGGGCTGCGCGGGTGCGGGAGGCTCCGCGGCGAGCGGGGCGGGCGTGGCCTGCGGCGTGCGGGGACGGGCAGCGGCCCGGACGGAGAAGTCCGCGTCGCGCAGGAGCGCGGCGCCGACGTCGCCTGCTCCTTCCGCGGTCATGGCCAGCATCGCGGCGCGGCGGCGGACGGCCGGGCTTTCGTCCCGCGCAGCCACCTCGAGCGCGAGGCGTGCCCGTTCGGGCCCGGCGCCGCAAAGCGCGTCGAGAGCGGCGAGGCGCACCAGCGCGGGCTCGGGAGGACCCTGGAGCTGGACGACGAGATCGGCCGCTGCTTCCCCGCCGCAGGCGACGAGCGCGAGAGCGAGAGCGCCGCGCACCCGCGCATCCGTCTCCCGCGACAGCGCCGCGGCGAGCTCGGGGGCAGCGGCGGGTGCGGGAACGGACGCGAGGTTGCGGGCGGCCTGGGCGCGGCGGTTCGGATCGCTCGAGCCGAGCTGGCGCAGGGACTGCTCGGAAAGAGCGCGAGCGGCGCTTCCGCCAGAGGTCAACACGGAAGAGATGCCGCCTGGTTGAATCGGCGGATAGGCCGCTGCCGGCGCCACCGCGCCGGGCGCCAGGATTGACGCCGCTGGCGGATTCCGCACCGGAGACGGTTGCGCGGCCGCGGGTTCGCGAGGCGTCTCGATCGCGGCCGTGGGCTCGTCCGGCGACGCTTCCTCCTCCCGGACCTGCTCGCGCAGCGAGATGACCTCTCCTCGCAACTCCGCGATGAACTCGGCGAGCGCCGACGGACCGTCGCCTCCCGCCCGGGCTTGCGCCACCATGTCGGAAAGCCAGCGGTCGCGCTCTTCGCGCTGGCGGACGATCTCGGCGCGCGCTTCGAGAAGCTGCGCCTCGAGCTCGGCGATGCGCTCGCGGTCCTTGGCAGGCTCCTCCCGCGAAGCGGCGAGGAGCCCGGACATCCGGGCACGCTCCGCTTCCGCCGAGGCAGTCCGCGACTCGGCCATGCGCGCGCGCTGCTCGGCGACCGACCGCTCCTGCGCGGCTCTTTCCGCGGCCCGCGTCGCGGCGGTGGTGCGCTCCTGGGCCTGGACGAGCTGCGCGGCAAGCTCCGCCACTCGCCATTCGAAGAAAACGACCTTTTCCAACGCGGCGCGCAGAAGGTCGGCCGCCTGCGTGCGGCCAGGAGGATCGGCGGCCATGCCTCGTTGATCGGCCAAAGGCCTCCCGTTCGAGCGCCCGTCGCAGTTGCGAAGACGCCCAAGCTGGCGCTTGGCGCGGCACAGTATCTTGAGTGGATCGATCGGTCAAGGACGGAGAAGCGCTGCGAAAAGGAGCTCGCGCGCAAAAAAAGGGCGGGTCGCGCCGGGCCCCCACAGCCGTCGCGCCCGCCCTGTCGCCAGCGTCGCCCCCGCAACGCCGACATCTGCCCGGACGTGTTGGCCCCCACCCACCCGTCCAGAGTTTTCCCGGGCCGGCGCGTCCCTCGACGCGCCTCCCGGAACCGCCCCCGCCCTTCCCACCGCCTTGCACGGGTGAAGGAGCAAGCGGCATGCCGCCCGCTGCGAACGACTGTCGCGTCGCAAATCGCGCGTTTTGCGCTTTCTTTGACGACGACCGCGGAAGCGCGCTGTCGCAAGTGGGCACGTGACTTCACTCACGTTGACGAAAACGGGGGCGATCCCGAGCAATACTGGCGGAGGGACGGACGAGGAGCGACCGGGCGGGCGGCGCTCCCAAAGCCGTGCCCGTGCTGGTGCGCCCTCCGCCACGAGAACCCGGGCGAGCACGGGCACGTGCACGTGCACGTGCACGAGCATCGAGAACGAAAACGAGAACCTGCTTTTCAGGCTGCTTGAGACGACGCGAGTGCCGCCTTTGAAAGGACGGCGAGCTCCGCCCGCAACTGCTGCCGGCGTTCGCGAAGACTCACGGCCGGTGCGCCGTGCGGCGAGGCCGGGCCCGCGGAGGTCGCGAACAGGGCCGACATCCAGGTCTGCGCCCCGCTACGGCCAGCGCGCTGCGCCAGGTCGCACAGGAGCGCCGCGTCGACGGCGCGCGCAGCCTGGTGGAGCGCGATGTGCCCTCGCATCTGCACGGAGATCTCGAACGCGCCACCGCCCCAGGCCGCTCCGAGCCCCATCTCCTCGGTGCGATCCGGTCCGCCCCACAAACGCGCGCCGCGCTCCTCCACCTGCGTGGTCATCGAGGTCGCGCCGACGAGGCCCAGCGCCTCCGTGTCCATCACCTGCTGTAGCGCCTCGCGCAGCGCGGCATCCGGAGACGAGAGCCCGACGCCCGCGAACGGAACGCCTGCCTCCGCGAACAGCTCCGCGACGGCGGGAGAGCACAGGGCCGCATCGGGCGCCGCCGCGACGAAGCCGTATCCGGCCCGCGCCGCCGCCGCCGCGTAGACGAGGCCCGGGCTGACTTCCGGCGCAGACGTCTCCAGGGCCGACCAGAGCTCGGAGGTGGAGAAGAGCGCCTTGCCGGGAAGCTCCGAAAGTCCCGGAACGGTGCAGACCACCACCCCGCGGGAGCATTCGTGATGCTCGGAGAAGCCGCGCAGGTCCTCCGCCAAGGCATCGGCGAGATGACGGCGCGTCGGTGCCTGTCGGGCACCGGACATGGCGCGGATCTGGCGCAGCTGCGGCCTGAGCTCGTCGACCAGCGAACGCGACAGATGTCCAGCGCGCAGCGCGGCGCGGAAGGCATCGTCCTCTTTCAACTCGAAGGCGCCGAGCGCCAGGTCAGAAAGGTTCGCAAACGGGGCGAGCGACCGGAGCGGCTGGGAACCCGCGTGCTCGGGCCTGCGGCCCGCACCTCCCGCCTCGACCAGCGACCCCCAGGGATGAACGAGGTGCGCACGGGCCGCCTCGATCCCCGCGAGAATGGCGCTGCCCACGTCCCCGAGACCTACGATGACCAGCCCGACCATGACCGCCCCTTCCCGATGCACGCCTCTTCCAGCCGAGCGAGCGCTTCCTTCCGGCCGGAAGGTCTCACGAGCTTGCAGCGCACGTGCCATTGTCAGGCGGGGGCCGGGAAGGTTAGAAAGCGCGCTCTCTTCTGGAATCAACGAGGGACGCAGATGTCGGAAAGCACCGAAGCGAAGCAGGAGCCACGGCGAAAGACCAAGGCTCCGCAGCCCAAGGGCAAGGCCCAGGCTTGCAAGATCGAGGGCTGCAAGCGCGCCTACCAGGCCAAGGGCTACTGCTTCTTCCATTACGACAAGTGGAAGGCGGGTGAGCTGCCCAAGGCCCGCTACAAGACGTGCTCGAAGGAAGGATGCCTGAAGAAGGTCGTCGCGCACGGGCTCTGCGCCGAGCACCAGCCCAAGAAGGAAGCCGCGGCGGCGGCCGCACCCGCTGGCGGGGCGCCGGCGCCTACGACGCCGCCTCCCGCCGCCTAGACAGTCAGCGCAGGTTGCGCGCCACCTGGTCGAGCGCGCCGAGGATCATCTCCACCTCGCGACGGCTCGGCCGGGCGCGCCGGAGGACCTGCAGCATCTCGTCGAGGGCGCGGTCCGGTTGCTGCGGATTCAAGAATCCGGCCCGGAGGAGGAGCGCCTGGGCGCGATCGCGCAAGAGCCCGAGGAGCCGCTCGTTGGCGAGCTCGGGTCCGCGAGGCGGCGGGCGGGGCGGGCCGAGCTTCGCGAGCAGGATCTCGTAGCCGAACACCACCACCGCCTGCGCCAGGTTGAGCGAGGACTTCTCGGCCGTCGGGATGGTCGCGATGGCGTTCGCGCGGCGAAGCTCCACCGCGGGAAGCCCGTTGACCTCGTCGCCGAACACGAGGGCGCACTCCCCGGGAGCGGCGAGGAGGCGCCGCGCGGTCTCGCGGGGATCGATCGACCCCTTGATGTCCCGACCCGTGGTCATCACCACGTCGACGCAGTCCGCGAGGGCCTCGGGAAGCGTGCGGACCACCTTCATCGAGTCGAGGACCGCGTCGGCGCCCGCGGCGAGCCGCGCCGCGACAGCGCGGTCGAATCCGAGAGGCTCGACCACCCAGAGCGACCCCGCGGAGGTGTTGGCGAGGGCGCGCGCCGCCGCTCCTATGTTCTGCGAGCTGCGAGGCCGGTGCAGGACGAACCGGATCAAAACTCCACCACCACCAGGGCGTGATCGCTCGCGGGCGTGGAAATCGCGTCGGCGGAGACGGCGCGCCGCAGATCGCGCCCGAGGAGCACCTGATCGATCCGCGCCTGCGGGCGATCGGACGGAGCGGTGACTTCCTCGTCGGCGCGGGCCTCCGCCCAGGCGTCGCGGAATCCTGCCGCGACCAGCGTGCGCACGGCCGGGCCGTCGGGCGGCTCGTTCACGTCGGCGAGGAGGACGGCGGAGCGGCTGTCCCCGATCTCGCGCGCGATCGCCTGCGCCTGCCTCTTGCGCAGGCCCGCCGGCAGGTCGAGATGGGCGACGTACACCCGCAGGTCCCCGATCCGCGACGCGAGCAGGACCCGGGGCTCTTCCCCTGCGCCCTCGCCGCCCGGAAGACGGACGCTCTCGCACTCGAGCCGGGACGCGAGCGAGGTGAGGAGCGCGTTTCCGTAGAAGCCACCCTCGAAAGGCATGGCGGGAGCGAAACAGGCGGACATCTCGAGCAAACGGGCAAGCTCGACCACCTGGTCGACGCATCCGCTGCGCCGGCATCCGATGTCCACCTCCTGCAGGCCGACGATCTGCGCCCGGGAACTGCGAATCTCCTCCGCGACGGCGCCGATCCCCCGCAGCTCGGCGTGCTTGATGTTGAACGTCGCGACCCGCACTGCCCGTGTTGTGCCATGCCTTTTACGGACTTGCGATCCGGATCGCTTTCAAAGATGCTGCCGCGCTTTCCGCAGAGGGCCTAGATGACGCGCAACGAGATTCTCAGGGCACAGATCCCCCACACGCTCCGGGAGGCCGACTTTCCCGCCCTGGGCGAGCTGTATCGAGGGAAGGTGAGGGACAACTTCGCGAAGGGCAGCCGGATCGTGATGGTCACGACGGATCGGCTGTCCGCGTTCGATCGCGTCCTCACCACCATCCCGTTCAAGGGCGAGGTGCTGAACCAGATCACGGCCTTCTGGTTCGAGAAGACGAAGGACGTGGCGCCGAATCACCTCCAGGACGTTCCCGACCCGAGCGTGCTGGTGGTGCGGCGGCTGCGGCCGCTCTCGCTCGAGATGGTGGTGCGCGGCTATCTCACCGGCTCGCTCTGGCGGGACTTCCAGGCCGGGCGCGGAGCAAAGGCGTACGGCATCGATCTCGATCCGGCCCTCAAGAAGGACCAGCGCTTCGAGCAGCCCATCCTCACCCCCAGCACGAAGGAGGAGATGGGAAAGCACGACCTGCCCATCTCCCCCCGCGAGCTCGTCGGCCGCGGGACGCTGACGCAGCGGCAGTGGGACGAGATCGCCCAGTACGCTCTGGCGCTCTTCGCGAAGGGGCAGGAATGGGCGCGGACGCGCGGGCTCATCCTCGTCGACACGAAGTACGAGTTCGGCGTGGACGAGAGCGGGAAGATCTTCCTCATCGACGAGATCCACACCCCCGACTCGAGTCGCTACTGGATCGCCGAAGGAAGCGAGGAGCGCTTCCGCAAGGGCGAGGACCAGAAGATGCTCGACAAGGAGTTCATCCGGCAGTGGCTCATCCGGGAGAGGGGGTACCAGGGCGAGGGCCCGCTCCCCGAGATTCCGGACGAGGTGCGGGCGGAGCTGGCCGGCAAGTACGTCGAGCTCACCGAGAAGCTGACCGGCAAGGAACCGAGCCTTGCCGTCGGCGACACCCGGGCCCGGATCGAGAAGGCGCTGCGGGCGAAGAAGTACCTCTAGCGACACAAAACGAAACAATCGCGAAACTCCTCCGAAACCTGCCGGGCGTACAACCATTTGCGTGACGGTTCACGCTTCGGAGGGAACATGAAGACCTGGAAGAAGCTCGCTTTCCTGGCGCTGGTTGTCGGCTTCGCTGGCGCCGCTGTAGCTGCCGGCTTCCACCACGGCCGCGCCGGGTTCATGAAGGACCGCATCGCCGCGCGGGTGAACAAGGCGCTCGACGAGATCCAGGCGACGCCTCAGCAGCGGGAGGTCGTCGAGCAGGCCGAGAACGACATCGTGAACGCGATCGAGGCCAAGTCGCAGGCGCGGCGCGGCACGCACCAGGCGCTCCTCGAGGCGTTCACCGCCGACAATTTCGACACGCAAGCGGTCCAGGCGTTCGCGGACGCGCGGGCGCAGGACGTGAAGGATCTCGCCGCCGTAGTCATCCCGTCGCTGCAGAAGGTGCACGATGCTCTTACGCCGGAGCAGCGGGCAAAGCTTGGCGAGCTAGCCCGGCAGCACCACCGCGACCGGCATGGTGGTTTCGGAGGCGAGTAGCAGCACCCCGCTGCGTCGCGGCGACCCCGGCGCGGACGAATCCCCGAGACGTCCGCGCTGGGGTCCTTCGACGCACCCCGGCTTACAATCCGAAGGCGATGGTGAAGGCGCTCCTCATCGAAGACGACCGCAAGCTCGCTGACCTGCTCCGCGAGTTCCTGGCCCAGCACGGGGTCGAGGCCGTCGTTGCGCCGGATGGAGTGCAGGCGCTCTCGATGCTCGCTCTGCACCGGTTCGACATCCTCCTTCTCGACCTGATGCTTCCCGGGATGGACGGCCTCACCCTCGCGCGCAGGGTCCGGGAGCGGTGGCCGACGCCCATCATCATGGTGACCGCCCGCGGCGACGACGCGGACAAGATCGTCGGCCTCGAGCTGGGGGCCGACGACTATCTCGCCAAGCCTTTCAATCCGCGCGAGCTGCTCGCCCGCATCCGGGCCGTGCTCCGCCGGGCGCCGGCGGAGGGGGACGCGATGCAGTTCGTCTCCGGCGGGCTGCAGATCGACTTCAACGCCCGCGAGGTCCGGGTGGACGGCATCCGGCAGACCCTGACGGCGCACGAGTACCAGGTGCTCGCCGCCCTGGCCCGCAACGCCGGCCGCGTCCTCACCCGCGAGCAGCTCCTCGATCTGGTCAAGGGCGAGCAGGCGGACGAGGCCTTCGATCGATCGATCGACGTGCACGTGAGCCGGCTCCGGCAGAAGATCGAGAGCGACCCGCGCCATCCGCGCTATGTGAAGACGGTGCGCGGCGCCGGTTACCTCCTGGCGAGGGACTCCTGAGTGCACCCGCGCCGCCTCTATCTCCGCCTCTACCTCGCGTTCCTGGGCGTGCTCCTGGCGGTCTTCGCGCTCACCCTCGGCGCGAGCTTCCTGCTCGGACGCGGAGGGCTCGGGTACTTCCGGCAGGGTCCGCGCTTCGCCGAGCACCTGACGCGCTCGCTGCCTGCCGAGAATGAGAAGGAGGGGACGGCTCGCGCCGTGCTGCAGATCCACGACGAGCTCGGCGTCGACGTCTCGGTCGTAGACCTCGACGGCAGTTTCATCGCCACGGCGGGGAGGCCCATCGTCGTCGACCCCGAGTCGTTCGGCCAACCGCGCAGGAACACCTCCTGGAACGTGCGCTCGGGCGTGTTCGCCGCTCCGGTCCGGCAGCGCCGGGGAGGTCCGCCGACCTCGTATCTGCTCGTTCGGGTGCCCGAAGGAACGCGCGCCGTGCGGCTCGTGGCGTGGCTCTCCGCCGTGCTTCTCGTCTCGCTGGCGCTGGTCTATCCGCTCTCTCGATCCATCACCCGGCCCCTCGAGCGGCTGTCGGCGGCCGCGGAGTCGTTCGGCCGGGGAGACCGCTCGGTGCGGTCGGGGATCAATTCCGATGACGAGGTGGGGCGCCTCGCCCAGTCGTTCGACGAGATGGCCAACCGGGTCGAGGCGACGCGCAAGGCGGAGAAGGAGCTCCTCGCGAACGTCTCCCACGAGCTGCGCACACCCCTCGCCCGCATCCGGGTCGCCATGGAGCTGATCGAGCCGCGCGACGACAACGTGCAAAAGCGGCTTTCGGTCGTCGCGGAGGAGCTCGACGAGCTCGAGCGGCTGGTGGCCGACGTGCTCACCGCGAGCCGGCTGGATCTGCTCGAATCGCCGATCAAGCGCGACCGCTTCTCGGCCCAGGCTCTGGTCGAGAAAGGACGGAGCCGCATCCTCGCGCTCGAGCCGGACCGCGACGTGCAGGCGGACGTGCAGGAAGGGCTCGCGCTCGAGGGCGACGAGAGGCTTCTCGCGCGGGCGCTCGACAACCTTCTCGACAATGCCCGCAAGTACGGCGGCGGGCCCGAGAAGCCCATCCGCGTCGAGGCGCGGCGCGAAGGAACGGAAGCGGTGCTGGCGGTGTCGGACGCCGGAGAAGGAATCCCGCCCGAGGAGCTGGAGCGCATCTTCGATCCGTTCTACCGCGGCACCTCGGCGCGGCACCGCGCGAGCGGATTCGGTCTCGGCCTCGCCCTCGCCCGGCGCGTCGCCGAGGCGCACGGAGGAAGGATCCACGCGCAGAACCGGTCCGGCGGAGGGGCGTGCATCGAGCTGAGGATCCCCGCCGCCGGTGTCTGAACGGGCCTTTCATCCCGGGAGGAGCGAGTCGAGGAGCGCGCCCGCGTCCGAGCGGACGGCGATGTCGGCGAGGGTCGCCTTCGGTACGAACCCCTCTTCGGCCGCGGCTCGGAGGAAGGTGAGGAGCGGCTCGAAATATCCTTCGACGTCGTACAATCCGATCGGCTTGGCGTGGAGCGCGAGCTGGCGCCAGGTGATGGCCTCGAACAGCTCGTCGAGCGTCCCGCAGCCGCCGGGGAGCGCCACGAATGCGTCGGCGAGAGCGGCCATGGTCGCCTTGCGCGCGTGGAGCGTCCCCACGATGCGCAGCTCGCTCAGCCGCGGGTGCGCCTTCTCGCGATCGGAGAGGGCTTGCGGCAGGACGCCGATCACCTCGCCTCCCTCCGCAAGCGCGCCGTCGGCGCAGATCCCCATCAGCCCGTGCACGGCTCCGCCGTAGACGATCCCGATCCCCCGGCGAGCAGCGGCTGCCCCGAGCCCGCGAGCCGCTTCCGCATACGCCGCCTTGGATCCTTTCGCGGAACCGGCGAAGACGCAGAGCCGTTTCATCGACACCTCACCTCCAGCAACGTCCTCGCAACATGGGCAAGATACAGTGGGCATCCAACGCCTGGGGGGCCGGACTGCAGTCCGAGGCAGGAGCATGGGGATGAAGAAGGCGATCCCGGCGATCGCGATTGCGCTGGCGCTCGTCTCCTTCTGGGCGATCTTCCGCGAGGAGCGCTCCGCGAGCGACGAAGGCGCCGCCGCGCAGCACGGCGCGTCTGGGCAAGCCGCCTCCTCGCCTGGCTCCCCCTCCGGTCCGTTCGCCTCGGGCAGCGGGTCGCACGGGTCGACGAACGACGGTCCGCCGGGTGCCCGGTCCGCGGACGAGCCGCCCCGCGAAGACAGGACGCCGGTTCTGGAGATCCCGGCAACGGCGAAGGATGGTTTCGTCGAGGTGCGGGCGACCGCGCACGACAAGCCGATCGCCTCCGCCGAGGTGCGGCTGTACGCGAGGCTCCGCGTCGTTCCCGGGGTCGGCGAGCAGCCCTGGAGGGTGGCGGGAATCGCGAAGACCGCAATCGGCGGCCTCGCGCGGATCGCGGCGCGTCCGGGAGCCTATCTCGTTTCCGTGCGCGCGGAGGGCTTCGCGCCGGCGCGCAAGGAATTCATCCGCGCTTCCGGAGATCCGGTCACGCGCGTCGACGTCCAACTCGGCACTGGCGCCTCACTCGCAGGCCGTACCGTCGCCAAGGGAAGCCGCGAGCCGGTACCGCTAGCGGAGGTGGTCGTCGTCGACATGCTCCGCAATTCCGGCCGCGGCGAGCCCGCCCGGCGCGCGCCGTTCCGGGCAGGGCGCAGGCAGGCCACGCCGATCGACGAGATCGCTCCGGTCGAGGAGCGATCGACCGCGACGAGCGACGCTGACGGCAAGTTCCGCGTGGACGGGCTCGAGCCGGGCCGGTACCGCGTCGAGGCGCGGGCGACCGGGACGGCGCGGGCGGCCCTGGCGGTCGCCGTCCCGGCGTCGGGCGAAGTCGTCCTCGAGTTGCCGGCGGCGAGCTTCATCGAGGGATCGGTCGTGGATTCCGAGGGCAAGCCCGCGGCGGGTGCCGAGGTGATCGCGTCCGGTGGTCCCACCGTCGTCTACGGCGAAGCCACGGAGACGGGCACCTTCTCGCTGGAGGTGGAGCCGCGCACGCATTTCCTTTCCGCGCGGCTGCGCGACGAGGCCGGAAAGGCGGACGATCCGGTCAGCGTCGCCGCCGGTCAGACCGCCCGGGGAGTGAAGATCCGTCTCTCGCCGGGAGCCTCGCTCGCGGGAGTCGTCGTCGCCCGATCCACCTCGGCGCCCATCCCCGATGCGCGCGTCAACCTGTCTCCGGCGGGTGCCGGCGGAAGCCTGGGCGGGACCACCACCGACCCCGCGGGCAACTTCCTCATCGGCGGGCTCGCGCCGGGCCACTACGACGTCGACATCGCGGCGGACGGGTTCACGCCCGGCGAGCGGCGCGGCCTCGTCCTTCTCGAGGGCCAGCGCTTTCCGCTCCAGGTCACGCTCAAGGCGAACGGCATGCTGCAGGGGATGGTCCGCGACCTCGCTGGGAAGACCGTGGCCGCGGCGGTCGTCCGGGCGAGCCCGCAATTCGGCGACCCGGTGGGCGAGGCGCGCACCGATACTACGGGCGCGTACCAGCTCGCGAACGTTCCCGCGGGCCGCGTGGTGGTCTCGGCGGTGCGGGACGGAGCGGCGCTCGGCGCGCGGCAGGTCGCCGACGTTCCGGAAGGGGGCGTCGCGCGTCTCGATCTGACGCTCGCGGAGGAAGGCCTCTTGACGGGCAGGGCCTTGCGCAAGACCGGCGTGCCGGTGCTGGACGGGTCCGCCACCGTCCAGATCTCGCCCGCGAGTGGTGGAAGGTTCGGGATGGCGGCCGATTCCGGCGCGGTCCAGGTCGATTCCGACGGCTCGTACCGCGCCTCCGTTCCCGCGGGCTCGTACCGGATCACGGCGACGCAGGCGGGCGCGCCCGCTTCCATGCGGGGGCCCGGCAATGCCGTCTTCGCCACGGTCGAGGCCGGGCAGACGGTGGCTCGCGACGTGACTGTCGACGACGCGGCCGATCCGCAAACAGGCCTGTCCGGCACCGTGCTCGAGCCGGGCGGGGCGCCGTCGGCGGGCGCCCTGGTCATGGTGCTGAACCCCTCGGGCTCGCGGGTCATCGCGGTCGCCCAGGCCGACGAGACCGGCGGTTTCCACGTCGATCGGGCCCGCGCCGATCTCCCCGACGTCTTCGACGTGAGCGCGGTCAACGGCGGCCGGATGGGAAGGACCTCGGTCACCTCGAAGCAGACGCAGGCGGCGATCCAGCTCCAGCCGGCGGCGTCGCTGCGCGGGCGGGTCGCCTCCGCGGCGAAGGTGGACGGGTTCAGCATGACGATCAGCCTCAAGCAAGGCGGGCGGACGGCGTTCTTCGGCGGAGGCGGCGGACCGATGCAGCGGCAGCTGCAGTTCGCGGGCGACCAGTTCGTCGCCGACGATCTGCCCGCGACCGACGTCCTCGTGCACGTGGCGACGAACGACGGCCGCACCGGCGAGGGCGCCGCGAGCCTCGTCTCCGGGCAGGCGTCGCAGGTCGACATCGCCCTGCAGGACGCGGGCAACGTCCTCGGGCGCGTCGTCGACGAGAACGGCGCCGCCGTCTCCGGTGCCTTCGTCACGCTCGATCACAGCCCTTCGGTTGGCGGCGACGAGCGGATCTCGGGGACCGACGGAAGGTTCCGCCTGATCAATGTGGCGCCGGGCGATCACTCGTATCTGATCTTCTCGGCGGGCTTCCGTTCCGCGACGGGAAATCTCTCGCTCCAGCCCGGCCAGGCGCTCGACCTGGGGACGGTGCAGATCACGCGCTCCTCGACGCCGCCCGGGAATGTCGGTATCGGCGTCGGCGGATCGGATGCGACGGTGCAGGTGAGCTTCGTCTTCCCGGATGGTCCCGCGGCGAAGGCGGGAATGCAGGTGGGCGATCAGCTGGTGCAGATCGACGGCAAGCCGGTCGGGACGCTCGCGGATGCCCGGGCAAGGCTTCCGGGACATCCCGGCTCGGTGGTGTCCGTCACCATCGTGCGCAATGGCGGCTCGCCGCAGGTGGTAGCGATCCAGCGGCAGCTCTGATTCCGAAAGAGAGGCGAGAATGGCGAAGCGCTTCGTCACCGCGCAGTTCGATCGCGGCCAGAAGCCGGTCATCACGGTCGTCAACGAGGCGAAAACAGCGTGGGGGGTGGCGCAAAACGCGCTGGTCGCCGCCTTGCAAAAGTACGTGGACGAACGATTCGCGCCGGTCTGGGGCGTGCCGGCGACGCTTCTGTCGGGAAGCGCGGTCAAGAAGGGCAGCTGGGGCCTCGTCTTCCTCGACGATGCCGATCAGGCGGACGCGCTCGGGTACCACGACCTGACCCCGCAGGGGCTGCCGCTCGGCAAGGTCTTCGTGAGGACCACCATCTCGAGCAAGAACCTGGTCAGCGTCACCGCCTCGCATGAATTGGCAGAGATGCTGGCCGATCCGGCCATCGATCTCGCCGCCGAGGCGCCGGACGGCACCTTCTACGCGTACGAGGTCGCGGATCCAGTCGAGGAGGAGACGTTCCAGATCGGCGGGATCCCGCTCAGCAACTTCGCTTATCCGAGCTGGTTCGAGGGGTTCCGCAAACCGCGCAGCGACAAGTTCGACGAGATGGGAACGTGCAAGAAGCCGTTCGAGATCCGGGCCGGCGGCTACATGTCGATCTTCAAGAACGGGGAGTGGATGGAGATCTTCGGGAGCAAGCGGGCGGAGGCGCGCCACGCACGCGAGGATCGGCGCGGACGCCGCCCAACGAGGCGCGGACGCCCGCTCGAGGCTTCGGATGTCAGCGCTTCCCCAGCACCCGTTCGAAGACAGCGGAGACGTGCCTGAGCTCGTGGTCGAGGTCGAATGCCTCGTCGAGGTCCTTGGAGCCGAGCCGCGACTGCACCTCCGGATCGGAGGCGAGCAGGTCCTTGAAGTCGCGCCCCTCGTCCCAGACGCGCATCGCGTTGCGCTGCACGACGACGTAGGCGGCCTGCCGCTCCATGCCGCGGTCGATGAGCTTGAGGAGCACGGGCTGGGAGAAGACGAGGCCGTGCGTCGCGTTGAGGTTCTCCAGCATGCGCTCTGGATACACGCGCAGGCCGTCGACCAGGCCGGCAAAGCGGTGGAGCATGAAGTCGAGGGTGACGGTGGCGTCGGGGCCAATCACCCGCTCGACGCTCGAGTGGCTGATGTCGCGCTCGTGCCAGAGGGCCACGTCCTCGAGCGCGCTCACGGCGTAGCCGCGGAGCAGGCGGGCTAGCCCGGACAGGTTCTCGCTCAGGATGGGGTTTCGCTTGTGCGGCATCGCGCTCGAGCCCTTCTGGCCCTTCCCGAACGCCTCCTCCGCCTCGCGCACCTCCGTGCGCTGAAGGTGACGGATCTCGGTGGCGAACTTCTCGAGCGACGTGCCGGCGAGCGCCAGCGCCGCGAAGTATTCGGCGTGCCGGTCGCGGTGGACGATCTGCGTGGAGACGGGCTCGGGCGTAAGGTCCAGGCGCTGCAGCGCTGCCTCCTCGATCCGAGGCGACAGGTGCGCAAAGGTTCCCACCGCGCCGCTGATCTTCCCTCTGGCGATGACCTCGCGCGCCCGCTCGATGCGCGCGCGCGCCCGGGAAAGCTCGTCGGCCCAGACGAGGAGCTTCCAGCCGAACGTCGTCGGCTCGGCGTGGATGCCATGGGAGCGGCCGATGCACGGCGTGCGCTGGTGCTCGAGGGCCCGCTTCACCACCGCCTCGCGCGCCTTGTCGATGCCGGCGAGGAGCAGGTCGGCGGCATCGCGCAGGAGCATCGCGAGGGAAGTGTCGAGGACGTCCGAGCTCGTCATGCCGAAGTGCAGGTGCCGAGCCGCGGGGCCGATGCGCTCTTCGAGGAAGGTGAGGAAGGCGATGACGTCGTGGCGGGTGACCTTCTCGATCTCGTCGATCCGCTCGGCGTCCTTGGGGGTGAACACGGGCGCCTTCCGCTCGCATTCGAGGACCGCTTCGCGCGGCACGAGACCCGCCTCGGCCATCGCATTCGCCGCCGCCAGCTCGACGCGCAGCCAGCCCTGATAGCGGTTCTCGGGCGTCCAGAGCCGGGCCATCTCGGGGCGGCTGTAACGGGGGATCATGGGGTGCGTGTACCGGCTGCCGGGTCGAGCCGCAACCGGTTTGGTGGAAACCGTGATGGCGGCATTTGGTGATTGCCGGAGGCCGGGCGTCAGATCACGACGAGATGCTTCTTCTGCGCCCCCGATACGGCATCGAGGGGGATCGCGCGGTCGAACGTGAGGAGCTTGCCGCCGTGGGCCACCGCCAGGGCGAGCAGGTAGACGTCCGTCAGCTGCTTCGGACCATGCACGCGCGATGCATCGATCGTCACATCGTCGAGGACACTCACGTCGTCAGGCCAGAATTCGTGGCTCCCGTGCGCCGTCGCCTCACGCAGGCGGTCGGCGATCGCCACAACGGGCGTGGTGTTGGGATACCCGGGCTGCGACATGACCCGGATGCATCCGTTCTGGGTGATCGGACAGGTCGCCCATCCAGCGCCGCCGTTCTCGTCGAGCCACCGCAGGGCGGGCGCATGCAGCGAATGGTCCGCATCGAAGAGGGCAACGAGGACGTTCACGTCCAGGAGCGCGCGCATCAGTACGCGTCGCCCTCTCGCAGCTTGTCGACTCGCTCGTTGGTGACGAGATTGCCCCGCTTCGGGAAAGGACGGATGCCATGGTGCGACTGCGCTCCGCGTGCCTTCGCGGTGCTTCGCGGAGGCGCCGTGAGAGCGGCGCGCGCAAGCTCGGAGATCACCTCACCGGTAGTCTTGTTCTCGCGCCGAGCGCGCTCCTTCGCCGCCG
>JBJMQD010000161.1:0-3780 GCA_045802855.1 Myxococcales bacterium
CTCCGCGCGCGCCGAGCGCCACCTGTCCCTGTGGACCGAGGACGTTCCAGGCCATGTCGTCCTTGAGATCGAGATCCGTCTCGCGAAGAAGTGACAGCGTCGTCGCGCGGTAGAAGGGACAGTCGCCGGGGAGGTAGGTCGGCAGGTGGAAAGGGCGGCCGTCCTCGCCGTGGTAGACGCGATCCTGGAATTGCGGCCGCACCTCGACGAAGTAGAGACCCCCGGCGGCGATCACGAACAGAGCCGCGGCCAGCCGTCCACCTGTCACGCGTGGACCTGACCGATCCAGTGGGGCCAGAGCGGATCCTGGTGGATTCGTACCGCGAGAAACGCGAATACCGCGAGCCGCGCGAGGCGCACGGCGGGCTTCGGCGAAGGAGCGCAGAGCCAGGGAACGAGGGCCATCGTGTACCAGGAATAGTTCTGCCGCACGTGCGTGAGGACGAGGGCGAGCCAGGCCACGATTCCGGCGTCGAGCGGGCTGCGCGCCCAGAGGAACACCCCGATCGCAAGGGCGGCGACGGCGGCCGCCTCCAGAAGCGCTTTCGGATCGGCGCCGCGGAGGAGCGGGTTGAGCTGCAACGGGTACGCAAGAAGGCCCGGCAGGGAGAGCCCGAACGTCGCGACCGAGACGCACAGGCACACTGCCGCCAAGGCGACCTTCGCGACCTCCGGTCTGCGATGTCCCCGCAGGACCAGCACCGCCGCCGCTACTCCCCAGGGGACGTAATAGAGCGCCCGGAAGTGAATCAGCATCGCGAGGCCGAAGGCGAGAAGCGCGCTCGCGCCGAGGCCGGCGGCGAGGAACGCGTCGCAGAGGAGGAGCGGCACCACGATCGCGGCGTCGTAGAACCCCTCGAGCGACCAGTGCACGAGCGCGCTCGCCCCGAGGAGCGCGCAGACCGCCGCCACGAGGCCGTCGACGCGATCGAGGATGACGAAGATCCCCGCGTGCGCGAACGCGAGGCATAAGATGACGAGGAGCCGGTTCACCGTCGAAGAGCGGATCGGCGTGAAATGGTAGAGCGCGGCCACCGGCGCGAAGAGGAGCAGGTCGCCCGGCGGGTAGAAGCGGGTCAAGAGCGGCCAGGACTGCTGCATCGGCTTCTGGTCAGGCCACCCGTCGACGTGGAACAAGCATCCATCCGCACAATCCACGATGTCGCGCGGCAGCACCGCACGCTGCGCCTCTGTGAGCCGCGGCTCCATCTGCGCGAGAGGCGTCGTCCAGTGGCGGATCCCTGCCCGCGGAAAGTGCCGCGCGTCGTTCATGTGCGAGAGGTGATCGGTGAAGAAGCCGCTCGACAGGTCGGCCCACGGGTGCACGTCGCGCGTCATCTCCCACGCGGCGAACCCGACGAACGATGCCACGGTGAGCACGGCGGCGATCGTCTGCTGCGGCCTTCGGCCTCGGCCCGTCGCGGGCAAAGCCCGCTCCTCCCGCCGCCTTCGCACGGCGCCTTGTACAGGTGTGTGTCTCGACGGACAAGGAGCGGCGATCGCCCGCAGCATCGCGCCATTCCGTGCCAGAGTGCGCGTCCTTCTCGGGAGGATCCAGCAATGGCGCTCGTCGCTCTGCTCCTCGTTGCGGCACCCTACCCCCAGGCGCTCGCGGACCGGATCATCGGCGGCGCGATGCGCGACGGCGTCGCGTATTCGCGGCTCGCCGACCTGACCGACTCGGTCGGGCCGAGGCTTTCGGGGTCACCCGGAGCGGAGGCCGCGGTGGCGTGGGCCCTGCGGAAGTTCCAGGAAGACGGCGTCGCGGCGCATCCGGAGCCGGTGACCGTCCCGCACTGGGTGCGCGGCGAGGAGCGCGCCGAGCTTCTGCCGGCCCCCGGAGTCGCCGGGTTGAAGCTCGCCATCACCGCGCTCGGCGGCAGCCCGGGAACGCCCGAAGGCGGAGTCGAGGCCGAGGTGGTCGAGGTGGCGTCGGTCGCCGAAGCGCAGGCGCTCGGAGCGCGCGCGAAGGGGAAGATCGTCTTCTTCAACCATGCGATGAGCACGCCTTCCGGACCGACCGGCTACGGCGCCCTCGTCGATCGTCGCTCGCACGGTCCGGCGGAAGCGGCGAAGCTCGGCGCCGTAGGTGCCTTCGTGCGATCGCTCGCCACCGCCAGCTTCCGATCGCCGCACACCGGCGCCACCGACTTCGCCGAAGGAGAGCCGAAGGTGCCTGCCGCCGCGATCTCCGTCGAAGACGCCGAGCTCTTGCACCGCCTGCTGGCGAAGAGCGCGAAGGTGCGCGTCCACCTCTGGCTCGGCTGCAAGACGCTTCCCGACGCGGAGTCGGCGAACGTGGTCGCCGAGGTGCGGGGGCGCGAAAGGCCCGACGAAGTGGTCCTCCTCGGCGCACATCTCGACTCCTGGGATCTGGCACAGGGCGCGATCGACGACGGCGCCGGCGCCGTCATCGTCATGGAAGCGACCCGGCTCGCCGCGCAGCTCCGGCCGCCGCCCCGCCGGACCATCCGCGTGGTGCTCTACATGAACGAGGAGAACGGCCTCGCCGGCGGGAAGGCGTACGCCAAGGCGCATGAAGGGGAAGCCGCGCGCCACGTGGCGGCGCTCGAGTCGGACAGCGGCGCGGGACGCCCCGTCGGCATCGTCCTTCGCGCCGGAGGCAACGGGAAGGCTCTCCTGCAACCGTGGCTTCCGCCGCTGGAAAGGTTCGGCGCCGCTTCCTTCGTCGCGGGAGAGGCGGGGGGCGCCGACATCAGCCCTCTCGGGCGCCTGCAGGTCCCTTTCGTGAGCGTGCGCCAGGACAACGCGCACTACTTCGATCTCCACCACAGCGCCGCGGATACCTTCGATCATGTGGACCGCGACGACCTTTCCAGGCAGGCGGCGGCGGTCTCCTGGGTAGCGGTCGCGCTGGCGGAGATGGAGGGCACGCTCGCGCGGCCTCCGCCGACCCCGCCGCGCGCGAACGAGAAGAAGGCGCCGGATCAGCCGCAACCGGCCGCCGCCGGATCGGCAAAACGGCGATAGCCGCTGCTTCGCTTCCCCGCTACCGGGTGGTATCTCGCGCCACCATGGGCACCCTGCGCAGTTACGTCGAGGATCGGTGGGTCGAAGGCCAGGGCCAGCTGGCCACGCTGGTGAATCCCGCCACGGAAGAGCCGCTCGCCCGCGCAGGAACGTCGGGGATCGATTTCGGCAAGGCGCTCGAGCACGCACGCGTCAAAGGTGGGCCGGCGCTCCGCGAAATGACGTTCGCCCAGCGCGGCGAGCTGTGTCGCGCCTGGTCGAAGGCGCTCCATGCCGCCCGCGACGAGCTCATCGGTCTCGCCATCGCGAACGGCGGCAACACGCGCTCGGACGCGAAGTTCGACATCGACGGCGCCATCGCGACGCTCGCGCACTATGGCGATCTGGGCGGGCAGCTCGGATCGCTCCACGCGCTCCGCGACGGCGAACCGGTCCAGATCGGGAGGACGGCGCGCTACGTAGGCATGCACGCATGGGTCCCGCGCGACGGCGTCGCGGTGCACATCAATGCCTTCAACTTCCCTGCCTGGGGCACGTGCGAGAAAGCCGCCACGGCGCTTCTCGCCGGCATGCCGATCCTGAGCAAGCCCGCGACCAGCACCGCCCTCGTCGCGCACCGGGCGGCGGAGATCGGCATTCCGCTCCTGCCGAAGGGATCGTTCGGGTTCCTCGCCGGATTGACGGAAGACCTGCTCGACCGGCTCGGTCCGCAGGACGTGGTCGCCTTCACGGGTTCGTCCCAGACGGCGAACAAGCTCCGCGAGCAGCTTTCCCGGCGCGGCGCCCGCC
>JBJMQD010000174.1:0-21582 GCA_045802855.1 Myxococcales bacterium
CGGGCGCCGCAAAGATACCCGAACGGGCGCGCTTTCTGAAGCCTCAGCGGTAGACCACCAGGGAGTTCTCGGCGCCGATGTTCGCCGGGCTCGCCCGGAGCAAGGCGTGGTTTCCCGTCAAGGTGGTGAAGAGGATGTTCGGGAAGAGCAGGGGTGGATTGCTGGCCAGATTCGAGAAGTGCGCCGATTGGTACGCGATCACGTCTCCCACCGGTCCCTGCGGGACGGAGGCCGTCTCGCGGATGGTCGTCGGCTGCGTTCCTCGCGCGGTCGTGAAGGTGAACTGCTGCCCCGCCGCGGTGGGAGGCGGATCGACGGGCGCGAAGGCGATCTCCGTATCCATTTGCGGGCCCTTGTCGAGCGGAGAGTCGTAGCGCTGCGCCTTCGATACGAACATGGCGTTGTGCGCGACCCGCCCGCGCACGTCCGTTCCGGCGGTGACGAGCCATCCTCCGGGCGTCGGGTTGCCAGCCCGGACGTCGACGGCTACCGGGACCGAGCCGCACTCCGGGGGCAGGTCGAAGCCGGGAACGTCATTGACGTCCGGTGGTTCGCCCGGCGGCACCGGCGTTATCCGGGGGGCGACACTGAGCACCAGCGCATGGGTTTCGACGGAGTCGATGAGGATGTCCTGGGTGGTCGGGAACGTGGCGAGGAAGCGGCACACCGAGCCGGGATTCGCGATGGAGTGGATGTGAATGACGTCGCCCTTCTGCAGGGCGAGCCTGGGCGAGTTGATCCAGGGCGTCAGATCAGTCGCCGCCAGATCGAGCCGCGCCGTGGGGGAGTCGGGCGAATCGCGATGGAGGTTTCCCGCGACGCTCTCCAGTCCCGGCATGATCCCGCGCCAGGTGACCTGCCAGCGCATCGCCAGCGTGACGCCCTTGTTCAGGCAGGCTGTCGTGTCGATCTCGGGGCAGGGAGGCGGAAACCGCGAGAGGTATGGATCCTTGGTGGGATCGGCGACGCTACCCGCCGGCGGAGGGAACGCGAGGACGGGGTTCGCCGCCTGCGACGGGAAGAACGTCGGTGCCGTGAGGGCCGGCGGCAACGCGGCATTGGGATCGCCCGAGTCGCGCAGATCGTCCACGAACCGTCGATCGATGACGTTGATCATCACCGTACCGCCGTCGTCGGTGCTGGCGGCGGCCGCAAGCTGGATCGCGAGCGGCGTCACCCGCGTCGTGAGGCCCGTCGTGATCTGGACGCAGGCGTTGGCGCCCGCCGGGCAGTTCGGGATCGGCCGCAGGAACGTGATGTCGCGCGCGGCGGAGAGCGGATGAAGCGGAGCCATCGCGGGAGCGTCGGCGGGCGCGGTGAAGAAGTCGGCCGGAGGTGCGGGCGCGACCCGGGAGGTCGTGCCCCCCGGGTTCCCGGTCTGCACGATGACGATGGACCCCGCGCCGCAGTTCAAGTTGCCCGGCACGCCGCACAGAGCGGACGATCCGAGCGTCACGCCCATCAGGATCGAGCCGCCTCGCGCGGGCACCGGAGGCGGTGCGTTCTGGGTCCCGTCCGGTGCCTTCGACTGGAAGAACGCGGGGGCGAGCGCGATGGCACGCAGCGGCCTCGGAACGCGGATCGGATCGCTCGGGTCGCTCGCCGGGAGTCGCCGGACGGCGGGGCATGCCGGGAGCGTCACGCCGTCGTACGGCGGCATGGCGGGGACCGAGACCTCGACTGCCCCGTCGCCCTTGCCGCCGGGAACGCCGTCCGGGGTGCCGTCGGCGACGTAGACGTGGGCGGGGCCGCCCTCGCCCGGGAGGAGGTCGTCGGTTCCGGGCACGAGCGCGAGGCGGGTGGCGACGAGGTCGAGCGTGCAGCGGGCGGAGGGCACGATGACGGGGCCGTTCTCCGTCGTCGCGTCGAACGAGGTGAGGACGGCAGGTCCCGTCGGCGCTTGCGTGACGACGAAGGCGCGGACGTGATGTCCCGGAGTCTCGCTCGCCACCACGTCGACCGGGGGGCTCGGGAGCGCGACGTCGACGGGCGGGCGCAGCACCGCGCCCGGCTTGCGTCGAGACAGATCCAGGATGTTGTTGGCGTCGATCATCCGGAGGACCGGCTCGTGCCTGACGCCCCCGTCGCTCGACGTGTCGAGCCCGGCCACGAGCACCGCCCCGAACGCAGGATTCGGATTCGTGTCGGTGGGCGGACCGAGAAGGCGCATGCCCGCGATCCGGGTCGGGCGCTCTCCCGTGGTGACGGAACCGGGGAAGACGCGGATGGGACCGGGGAGGAGTTGCTGGTCCTCCGTCTCGGTGCAGGTGTTCGGGATGGGGTTGCCGAAGTTGTCCTGGTACCCTCCGTCCGCGACCTTCACCTGCGTGCACATCGTCATCGCGGTCATGTCGTCGCCAGCGCTGTTGGCGACGAAGATCAGATCGCGGTCCTCTGCCCAGGTGACCGCCACCGCGGAAGGAGACTGGAACGTCGCCCCCACCGTGATGACCGGCGTGCTGCCGCAGGCGGCGGCGATCACGAGCGCCGCGGCAACGGCGGCGATCGCCATGGCGAAGGCGGCCTTCACGGGCAGCTCCCGATCAGCGCCTGGGCGGAGACTTCCCAGGGACGGTCGTACGGGACGTCCACCACCGCGATCCGGCAGCCTGCGAACACGCTCAGGAAGAGCTTGGCGGACGTGTCCGTGTCCTGGGGCGGCAACTGGGCGATGGCGAACGGCGTGTCGCCGAGATTCTCCACCTGCCCGACCACCCGCCCCTGGGCTGGATCGAAGATGGTCAGCATCGAGGGCGTGGTCTGCCCGATGGTCAGCGTTCCGGTGGTGATGGCGAGGAGATCGGGACCGGGCGATCCCGCCGGACGCTGGAGGCGATGCATCTGGGAAGGAAACGGCGAGAGCGAGGTCGTGCGGCGGACGATGGGCGAGAGCGCCGGGTCCGAGGGGATCACGATCTCGCCGATCAGATCGGGGTTGCGACAGGCCGCGTAGAGCTTTCTGTCCCCCGTCGTCGGATCGATCGGCGCCAGTTCCAATGCGACCGTGTCGTTCGAGCGCAGATCGGCGCCCAGATCGTAGACGCGGGAGAAGCTCGCGGATCCAGAATCGACGCCGAGGAAGCGGAGCACGTTCGACCCGGTTCCCGGCAGGCACTTGCCGCTGGAGAGCTGCCCGCCCTGGGTCGCGCCGGGGAAGCGGACATAGCAGCCGCCCAGGATCAGCTGGCGGCGGACGTCGTCGAAGACGATGGGACCCGCGCCGATGCCGCTCGCGGTGAAGGGATCGGTGGCGAGGGCGCTGAAAAGGAGCTGCGCCGGATTTCCGGAGTCGAGCACCGCGACCGGGGAGCTGAGGTTCGCGATTCCGTTACTCAGGCTGTCGAGATGGGGAATCAGCGCCGAGACGAACATGACCGGCATGGGTTTCCTGAGCCCGATCGGAGTCGCCGTCCCGAAGGCAATCCCGAAGGGGCCCTCCAGGTTCACGAGCTTGCCCAGGTCGAGGATGCCGTTGCGGCAGTCCGGGCCGGGCGAGCTGCCCGCGGCTGTCCGGCAGCCGAGCGTCCCCTCCCGCGTCACGGTGACGCCGTTGAGGCGGTTCGTGTCGCGGGACCCGGAGTACGCACTGCTGAACTCGGAGCCGGTGGTGGCGGTAGGGTCGAGGACCAAGGGCCCGAGATAGCTGCCCACCATCACGGCTCCGCCTGGAACGACGAAAGACGGGTCGAACGCCACCGTGCCGTGCTGCCCGAGAAGCTCGTCCGACTTTGGGTTCTTCGGGTCCTTGGCGACCTTCAGCGCGAAGATGGTGCCGCCGGCGAAGGCGTGGTCGAAATTGCCGTTTGCGACCAGGAGGAACTGCCCGTTCGGGTCCATCGCGAGGCCCGTCGGCCAATACAGCCGCGCCGGCGAAGGCTGCGACGTATCCGGGCCGAAGGGCGGAGGCAGGAGCTCCGGCGGACTAGTCGTGCAGCCTATGGCCGCGATGCAGGCCAGCAGAAGTAAGGGACGGGTGCGCATGGAGAGGGACCCCGAGATATAGCGCAACTCCCGACGGGCGAGGCGCCGATTCGGCCAGGCGTTGGACGCCCGACCCCCGCGAACCTTCACGCGGCGGTCCGCTCCACCTGCAGCCTGGAGAAATCGGCCAGCGGCGAGAACAGCTCGTGCAGCGAGCGCAAGAGCGCGAGACGATTGTCGCGAATTCGCGGATCCTGGTGCATCACCATCACGTCGTCGAAGAAGCGATCGACGGCCGGCCGGAGCTCGGCGAGAACCCCGTACGCGATCAGGTACTTCTCGTCTTCGAGGGCGGCGCCGACCTGGTCCCGGCTGCGGGAGAGGGCCTGCAGAAGGGCCGCTTCGCTCGGCTCCTCCTTGCGGACGAGTCCGGGATCGAACGCCATCGGGGAGAGCTTCTTTTCCTGCGCCTGGGAGAGGATGTTCCCGATCCGCTTGAACGTCGCGGCGGTGTTCTCGAAATCGACCCGGTTCTTTTCCCGGACGTCCGTGAGGGCCTGGAGCCGCTCGGCGAGGGCCACGATGTCGGAGCTGCGCGTGCCGAGGACCGCCTGGATCGAGTCCTGCGCCGCGCCCTCCCGCAGGAGGACCGAGAGGCGGTCCTGGACGAAGGCCCATACCTTATCGACCACGTCGCCGCCCTCGCCCTTCCCGGAGGCGTTCTGCGACCGCAAGAGCCGCTGCGCCTCGGACAGCGCGTCGCGAAGATCGAAGCGGTACTTGCGGGCGAGGACGATGCGCAGAAGCCCGATCGCCGCGCGCCGCAGCCCGTACGGGTCGCTGGTTCCGGTCGGCGCCTTCCCGATGCTGAAGATCCCGACCAGCTGATCGAGGCGGTCGGAGATGCCGAGGAGGGCCCCGGAGTCGCTCTTCGGCAAGAGCTCCTCGGCGCCGCGCGGCAGGTAGTGCTCGAAGATCGCGTCCGCGACTTCCTGCGGCAGCCCCTCCTGCTGCGCGTAGACGCGCCCCATCACGCCCTGCAGGTCGGGGAACTCGCCCACCATTCCGGTGGCGAGATCGCTCTTCAGGACCTGGGCCGCGCGGCCGAGCGTTACCGGGTCGCCCTGGCCGGTCGCGCCGTGGAGCCACCGGGCGAGGTCGCCGATGCGCTCGACTCGCTGCATCTGCGTCCCGAGGCCCTGGACGAAAACCGTCCGGCCGAGGCGCTCGTTGCGCGAGGCGAGCTTCGTCTTGCGATCCTCGTCGAAGAAGAACTTCCCGTCCGAGAGACGGGCGCGCAGGACGCGCTCGTACCCGCGGCGAGACACGGCCGGGTCGCGCACCTTCGTGTTCGAGACGGCGATGAAGGCGGGAACGATCTTCTTCGTTCCAGGATCGCGGACCGCGAAGTTCTTCTGGTGGCCGCGCATCTCGGAGACGAGCACTTCTTGCGGCAACTCCAGGAAGCTCGCGTCGAAGGATCCGCGCACGGCAGACGGCTCCTCGACGAGCCCGGTCACGGTCTCGAGCAGGTCGTCGTCGGCAAGCGGTTCGCCGCCGGCTTCCTTGGCGGCCCGCCGCACCTCTTCCTCGATGCGCTTCTTCCGCTCCGCCCAGTCGACGATGACGTGCGCCTCGCGGAGCATCTCGACGTAGCGGCGAGGCGAGGAGAGCGTGATCTCGCGCGGGGCGTGGAAGCGGTGCCCGCGGGTCACCGTTCCGCTCTTCACGTCGGCGAACTGTACCGGAAGGAGCTTCCCGTCGAGGACGGCGACGATCCAGTGGACGGGCCGGGCGAAGGCGTCGCCGTCCAGCGAGTCCCAGCGCATCGATTTCTTGAACGGGATGCCGCGGACGATGCGCTCGAGGATGGGCGGCAGGGCCTCGGCGGCGGTCTGCCCCTTGATCTGCTGCTCGACGACGACCCGGTCGCCCTCGACCCGCAGGTCGGAGACCGCAACGCCGGCCTTCTTCGCGAACCCCTCGGCGGCCTTGGTCGGCTTGCCGTCCTGGAATGCGGCCTTCGCGGGCGGCCCCTGCAGCGTCCGCCGCACGTCCGCCGCCTTCTCCGCGATCGCGGTCGCGAGAAGCGCAAGCCTTCGGGGGGTGGCGTATTCGAGGATGTTGGCCCGCTCCGCCTCGCCTTCGCCGTTCAGGCGCGCGTCGTCGAGGCCGCGGTTGAGCTCCGCCGCCATCCACTCCAGCGCCGGCTTCTGGAATCCAGCCGGCAGCTCCTCGGTGCCGATCTCGAAGAGCAGGTCCATTACGCCGCTTTCCCGAGGAGTTCCTGCAGCGCCGGATGCTGCTCGTACCGGGCGACTTCCGCCGCCGCGCGCGCGTCGTCGCGCAGGCCGGGGAAGCGCAGCCGCGCGCGGGTGGCGAGATAGAGCGACGCGCAGTCGTGCGCGAGCTTGCGGACGCGCAGGATGTATCCTTGGCGCTCGGTGACGCTGATCGCGCCGCGGGCGTCGAGCAGGTTGAAGGCGTGCGAGCACTTCAGGCAGTAGTCGTAGGCGGGAAGCGGCAGCTTCCGCACCACCAGCCGCTTGCACTCCGCCTCGTACTCGTTGAAGAGCCGGAAGAGCATCTCGCGATCGGAGGCGTGGAAGCTGTATTCGCTCTGCTCGCGCTCGTTCTGGTGGAACACGTCGCGGTAGGTGAGCTTCGTTCCGTCGCGGTAGGTGGTCCAGACGAGATCGTAGATGTCGTCGATGCCCTGCAGGTACATGGCGATCCGCTCGAGGCCGTAGGTCAGCTCCGCGCTCACCGGCCTGCATTCGAAACCGCCGGCCTGCTGGAAGTAGGTGAACTGGGTCACCTCCATCCCGTCGCACCAGACCTCCCAGCCGAGCCCCCACGCGCCGAGCGTCGGGGATTCCCAGTCGTCCTCCACGAAACGGAGATCGTGATCCTGCGAGGTCATCCCGATGGCCGCGAGGGAATCGAGATAGAGGTCCTGCACGTCCTTGGGCGAGGGCTTCAGGATCACCTGGAACTGGTGGTGCTGGTGGAGGCGGTTCGGGTTCTCGCCGAAGCGTCCGTCGGCAGGCCTGCGCGACGGCTCGACATAGGCGACGTTCCACGGCTCGGGGCCGAGGACGCGCAGGAAGGTGGCCGGGTTCATGGTGCCCGCGCCGACTTCGAGGTCGTAGCCCTGGAGGAGCGCGCAGCCGCGCTCGGCCCAGTAGGTCTGCAGCGCGAGGAGGAGGCTCTGGAAGTCCTTGGGGACCGGCATGCGGCCGGGGAACCTAGACGCGCCGCCGTTCTTCCGCAAGACGCCGTGCGAGCCGCTAGAATGGCTGACTCGCAGGAGGTCACACCGGATGGCGCGCTTGCCCGCTTTGTTCCTCGGCCATGGGAATCCGATGAACGCCATCCAGCCCAGCGAGTACACGGAAGCGTGGGCGCGGATCGCGAGCGAGCTCCCGCGGCCGAAGGCGATCCTCTCCATCTCGGCCCACTGGTACGTTGCGGGAAGCCGCGTCTCGGCCGAGGAGCGGCCCAGGACCATCCACGACTTCGGCGGATTCCCTCGCCCGCTGTACCAGGTGCTGTACCCCGCTCCCGGCTCTCCCAGGCTTGCGGCGCGGGTGCGCGATCTGCTCGCCCCGACCCCCGTCGAGCTGGATACGCGCTGGGGACTCGACCACGGCACCTGGTCTCTCCTCGTGCACCTCTATCCCGAGGCGGACATCCCCGTCGTCCAGCTGGGGATCGACGAGACGCTCTCGGCGCAGGAGCATTACGACCTCGCTCGCCGACTCGCGCCGCTGCGCGACGAGGACGTCCTCGTCCTCGGGTCGGGCGACGTGGTCCACAACCTCCACGCCTACGCCTGGGGACAGCATCCCCAGGAGCCCTACGACTGGGCGGTCCAGTTCGAGAATCGCGTCCGCGCTTTCCTGGAAGCGCGCGATTTCGAGGCGGTGGTCGGCTACGAGGGGCTCGGGCGGGAAGCCGCGCTTTCGGCGCCGACGCCGGATCATTTCCTGCCGCTCCTCTACGTCCTCGGCGTCGCCTCGAAGCAGGAGACGGTCACGTTTCCCGTGGAGGGCTTCGACGGAGGCTCGGTCTCGATGCTCGGGGTGCGATTCGGGTAGTGTGCCGCCCGCGTCTTCCCAGTCGAGACGGAGGTCCGATGGCCCGCCGCGCCGCAGCCGCCGCCGTCCTGTCGATTCTCGCAGCTCGAGCCGCCGTGGCGACCGATGCGAGCGTCGTCAGCGCGGCGGAGAAGGAAGGCAAGCTCGTCGTCTACTCGACCACCGATTCCGCCATCGTCTCCGCGCTGATCAAGGACTTCGGCGCCGCCTATCCGAAGATCCCGCTCGAGTACAACGACATGAACTCGACCGAGCTCTACAACCGCTTCTTGAGCGAAGCCGCGGCGGGAGCCGGATCCGCCGATCTCCTCTGGAGCTCGGCGATGGACCTGCAGATAAAGCTGGCGAACGACGGGTACGCGCAGGAGTACAAGAGCCCCGAGGCGGCGCACCTGCCCTCGTGGGCGGTGTGGAAGGACCAGGCCTACGGCACCACCTTCGAGCCCATCGCCTTCGTCTACAACAAGCGGCTCGTGAAGCCCGAGGAGGTGCCGAAGACGCACGCCGATTTCGGGAAGGAGCTGAAAGCGCATCCCGACCGCTGGAAGGGGAAGCTCACCGCCTACGATCCGGAGCGGAGCGGCATCGGCTACCTCCTCATCACGCAGGACTCGAAGCTCGACCCGAATTTCTGGGACACCGCCAAGGCGTACGGATCGGTCTCCGTGAAGCTCTACACGAGCGTCGGCGCGATGCTCGAGCGGATCACCTCCGGCGAGCATCTGATGGGCTTCGACATCTTCGGCTCGTACGCAACGGCGCGGCAGCGCAAGGATCCCTCTCTCGGCATCGTCTATCCGAAGGACTACACGCTGGTGATGTCGCGGGTCGCGATCCTGCCGAAGGCGGCGAAGCATCCCAATGCCGCCAAAGTGTTCCTCGATCATTTGTTATCGAAACGCGGCCAGGAGCTGGTGGCGAAGGCGGCGCTCTTCTCCATCCGCGACGACGTGCAGGGGGAAGCGACGGCGGCCTCGCTCAACAAGGAGATGGGGCAGGTGCTGAAGCCGATCCCCGTGGGGCCCGAGATCCTCGAATCGCTCGACCAGAAGAAGCGCCTCGAGTTCCTGAAGAAGTGGCAGCAAGCAATCGGGACGAAGTAGGCGGTGTCGTCGCCCGTCCGCGTGCTCGTGGTCCTCGCGACGGCGGTCGCGATCGTCTCTCCGCTCGCCCTCATCGTCTACCAGAGCTTCCTCGACGCGCCGTTCTTCCAACCCTCGGCCCATCTGTCGCTCGAGGCCTTCCAGTTCGTCTTCACGGACAGCGACTTCCATTACTCGTTCGGGCGTACCGTCGCGCTCGCGGCGGGAATGGCCGGCATCGCGGTGCCGCTCGGGAGCGCTCTCGCGTTCCTGGTGGTGCGCACGGACCTGCCCGGGCGGCAATCCCTCGAGCCGCTGCTCTTGATTCCGATCTTCCTCTCGCCCGTCGTCCTCGCCTTCGGATACGTCGTCGCCGTCGGGCCGGTCGGGTTCTTCACCGTGCTCTCGAAGGAGCTGATCGGCTCCGCGCCCTGGAACATCTACTCGCTCGGCAGCATCACGCTCATCGCGGGGCTCACCCACATCCCGCACGTCTATCTCTACGTGAGCGCGACGCTCCGCTCGGTAGCCTCGGATCTGGAGGAAGCGGCGAGCATCGCCGGCGCGGGTCCGCTCCGGATCGCCGCCTCGATCAGCCTGCCCATGGTCTGGCCGGCCATCGTCTCGAGCGGCGTCCTGGTGTTCTTCCTCGGCTTCGAAATGTTCGGGCTGCCGCTCATCCTCGGCGATCCGGAAGGGATCCTGGTCCTTTCCACTTATCTTTATAAATTGACGAATCGGCTCGGCGTTCCCTCGTACCAGCTGATGGCGGTGGTCGCCGTCGTCATCATGGCGATCGCCTTTCCGCTGGTCTTCCTGCAGCGGCGGCTCCTCGGGGTCGCGGCCCGGTTCGTTTCCCTTCGCGGGAAGGGAATGGCGCGGAGGCCGCTTCCGCTGGGCGGGTTCCGCTGGGTCGCTTTCGCGCTGGTCATCGTATGGCTCTTCGTCACGGTGGGAGTGCCGCTCTCGGGCGCGCTGCTGCGCTCTCTGGTGACGTCCTGGGGCGAAGGCGTCCGCTTGACGGAGGTCTTGACCCTCGAGCATTTCAAGGACCTTCTCGACTATCCGAACCTCGTCCGCGGGATCGTGAATACCCTCGTCGTCGGGGTAGTCGGCGGCGCCGTCTCGGTCGCGTGCTACGCCATCGTTGCGCTCGCGTCGCACCGCTCGCAGAGCCTGCTCACCAAGGCGGTCGACTACCTGGTGATGCTGCCGCGAGGGATGCCGGGTCTCGTCGCGGGCCTCGCATTCCTCTGGCTGTTCCTGTTCTTCAAGCCGATCGCGCCGCTTCGCAGCACCCTGTTCTCGGTCTGGATCGCCTACACGGTCGTCTGGTTCGCGTACGGGATGCGGCTCATCTCGAGCGCGCTCCTGCAAGTCGGTCCGGAGCTGGAAGAAGCGGCGCTCGTGGCGGGGGCGACGCAAGGGCAGGTCGCTCGCGGGATCACGCTCCCCCTGGTGCGGTTCGGGCTCCTCGGGAGCTTCCTCCTCGTCTTCATGATCTTCGTCCGCGAATATTCCACGGCGGTGTACCTGCTCGGCCCCGGATCCGAGGTGATCGGTTCGCTCATCGTCTCGCTCTGGGCGACGGGGGCCGTCGACGCGGTTGCCGCGCTCTCCGTCATCGACGTGGTCCTGGTCGGCGCGGGCCTCGCCGTCGCGCTGCGCCTGGGGGTGCGCCTGCATGAGTGACGCGAGCCTGGTGGTTTCCGACGTCCACAAGCGTCTCGGCGAGAACGACATCCTGAAGGGCGTCTCGTTCGACCTGCGCAAGGGGGAGGTGGTCGCGCTCCTCGGACCGTCCGGGAGCGGCAAGACGACGCTCCTTCGCGCCATCGCGGGTCTCGACCACCCCGATCAGGGCCGCATCGCGCTCGGGAACCGCGTCCTCTACGACTCGGCCACCGGAGCCGCTGTCGCGCCCGAGAAGCGGGGGCTCGGCCTCGTCTTCCAGTCCTACGCGCTCTGGCCGCACAAGAGCGTGTTCGAGAACGTCGCCTATCCGCTGCGGCTCCGGAAGGTCGCTGCGGCCGACATCCGCACCCGTGTGCTCAAGGCTCTGCGCGAGATCGGGCTCGAGGGGATGGGGGAGCGATATCCGCACCAGCTCTCGGGCGGACAGCAGCAGCGGGTGGCGCTCGCCCGGGCCATCGTCTACGACCCCGAGCTCCTGCTCCTCGACGAGCCGCTCTCGAATCTCGACGCGAAGCTGCGCGAGGAGGCACGGGTGTGGCTGCGGGAGCTCATCGAGCGGCTGCAGATCAGCGCCGTCTGCGTCACCCACGACCAGGTGGAGGCGCTCGCCATCGCGGACCGCGTGCTGCTCCTCGACCGCGGCAGGATCGAGCAGGAGGGAACGCCCGAAGAGATGTACGGCGAGCCCGCGACCCTCTTTTCGGCGGAGTTCATGGGATCGAACAACCGCCTCCCCGGAAACCTGGCGGAAGTGAGCGGCCAGACGGGCCGTCTCACGGGAGAGGGGTGGGAGCTGTGGGGGAGGGTGCGAGGACCTTTGCGAGCAGGCGCCGCCGCTACCGGGGTCATCCGCCTCGAGCGCACGGAGGTGCGCGATACGCCCGCCGACAACTGCCTTCCGGCGAAGCTCGAGACCTCGGTCTATCTGGGCGAGCGATGGGACTCGGTGTTCCAGGCGGGTCCGCTGCGGATCCGGGCCTGGACGCCTCTGCCGCCTGCGGAAACCGCGCGCTATCTGCGCTTCCCGCGCGACGCCCTGTGGATCTTCTGATCCAAAGCATGTCTCGAAGGACCTGCAGAGGGGCGCCGTGCCAGGGCGGCGGCCCGAGACGCGTCCGCTGACGGTGCCGAGAGAGCCCTCGAGGCTACTTCTTGTCGACGCGCTTCGTCGGCGGAGCGAGGAACGAGACGTTGTCGGACACGGGCGCGTCCTTCTTCGCCTCCGGCATCTCGCCACGGATCTGGTCGAGCAGGGATCTGTGCGAGTCGACGAGGGCCCCGACCTGCTGGATGAAGCCCGACTTCGCCCGCTTCAGCTCGTCGATCTCGGAGATGAGCTGCATGCGCTTGCTCTGGGCGTTGGCGATGATCTTCTCCGCCTGCAGCTCCGCGTCCGAGATGAGGATCTCGGCTTCCTTGCGGGTGTTCGCCTTCATGTCGTCGGAGAGGCGCTGGGCGGTGGTGAGCGTCTGCTGGAGCAGGTGCTCGCGCTCCTTGTAGTCCGTGATGCGAGACTCGCGCCGTCGCAGCTCCTCGTCTTGCTTGTGGAGCTTGCGCGTCATCTCCTCGAGCTCGGAGGCGCACAATTCGAGGAAAAGTCGCACCTCGCGCTCGTCCACTCCTCCAAGTCGTACCTTGCGGAAGGTCTTCTGCTGCAGGTCGAGCGGAGTGAGCTTCATGGCTCCGAAGATACACCAACCGGCGAGCATCCATTCCTGAGAGCGTCGCTCTCGACGGAAGGAGTTGCGATCTTCTCGACGGGGCGGACCGCCGGCAGGGACGGCGGGGTCGCTCCCAGGACCCCGTTCCGGCGGCCCTGCTTGACGAGGTACATCGCCTCGTCGGCGCGGGCGAGGAGCGATTCGGGCGTCTGGGCGTCGTCCGGGAACGCCGCGACCCCCATGCTCGCCGTGATCCGCACGGGGCCGAAGTCGGCCTCGGCGAGGAAGCGGTTCTCCGCGATCGCGGCGCGGATGCGATTCGCCGCCTCGATCGCCTGGTCCTTGCTCGTCTCCGGAAGCATGAGCACGAACTCGTCCCCGCCGTAGCGGACCGGGACGTCGGTCGAGCGGAGCGTCTTGAGGAGGAGCTGGCCGACCTCGGCGAGGACCCGCGAGCCGGCCTGGTGCCCGTGCGTGTCGTTCACCTGCTTGAAGCGATCGAGATCGAAGAACACCAGGCTCACGGGGTGGCCGAAGCGGACGGCGCGGACGATTTCCTGTTCGAGCGTGCGGCGCAGGTGCCGGGAATTGAAGAGCCCGGTGTGATCGTCGAGGACGGTCAGCTCCTGCACCTTCTGGAAGTTCTGCGCGTTCTCGATGGCGATGGCGCTGAACTCCGCCACCGTCGAGAGGATGCGGAGGGCTTCCTGGTCGAAGGGGCTGTCGCCCTCGCCGTTCACCAGCTCGATGACCCCCAGGACCCGCCCCTTGAAGGCGAGCGGGACGCAGAGGATGGCCTTGGTCTGGAACCGGCTCGTCTTGTCAAAGCGCGCGGCGAACCGGGGATCGGCATGCACGTCCGGGACGAGGAGCGGTTTGTTGTTCTCCGCCACCCAGCCGGCGATGCCCTCGCCCCTGCGCACCCGCAGGTGGAGCAGCATCTCGCTGCCGGCACCGACCGCGGTCTTGAAGTAGAGCTCGCCCGTCTGCGGGTCGCGCAGGAGCAGGGACCAGTTGCGCGGGCGAAGCAGCTCGGAGACCTTGGCGAGGATGACGTGCATCACCTCGCCGACATCGAGCGACGAAGTGAGCGCCTTGCCGATCTCGTTGAGCACCGCGAGCTCGTCGACCGTGCGCTTGAGCTCGCGAAGTAGATCCTGGGCCTGCATCGAGACGATTGTACCGTGACCATGGGGGGTTCGTCCGTCCACTTTCGACAACCCACCAGAGGATACGGACGTGGTAGAGCGCGCACATATGGCCCCACGGCTCGTCCTCTGCTCCGGCTCGCCGAGGCGCCGCGAGATGCTGACCGGACTCGGGCTGCGGTTCGACGTCGAGGTACCGCACGTCACGGAGGTCCGCCTCGCGGGCGAGAAGGCCGACGTCTATCCCGAGAGGCTCGCGCGGGAGAAGGCAACCGCGGGTGTTGTGGCCTGGCGTGGGCGCGGAACCGACAAGCCCGCCGTGGCTCTCGCCGCCGACACGGTGGTGGTCGCGGGAGACGAGGTGCTGGAGAAGCCCAGGGACCGCGCCGACGCGGAGCGGATGCTGCGGATTCTTTCCGGGATCGAGCACCGCGTGATCACGGGCGTCTGCGTCGCCGCCACGGATTCGCGATCGCGCAGCGTCGTCACCCGCGTGCGCTTCGCCGATCTGTCGGATGCGGCGATCCGCTACCTGGTCGATTCCGGCGACGGCGACGACAAGGCGGGCGCGTACGGGATCCAGGGGCTCGCCGGGGCGTTCATCGAGCGCATCGAGGGGAGCTTCTCCAACGTGGTCGGGCTCCCGATGGTGGAGACGCTCGTTCTCCTCACCGAGGCGGGGCTGAGGACGCCGTGGGCATAGCGGACAACCTTCGCGGCGTGCGGGAGCGGATCGACCGGGCCTGCGAGCGCGCCAAGCGAGACCCCGCGTCGGTGAGGCTCGTCGCGGTGAGCAAGGTGCAGCCTATCGAGGCCATCCGCGATGCGCTCGAGGCGGGGCAGCGCGACTTCGGAGAGAACTACGCCCAGGAACTGCGCGAGAAGGCCGACGGGATCGGCGCAGCCGTCAACTGGCACTTTCTCGGCGCGCTGCAGACGAACAAGGTGAAGATGATCGTGGGACGGGTGGCGCTCCTGCACACCTGCGATCGACCGTCCCTCGCGCAGGAGCTGAACAAGCGGGCCGCGTCCCTGGGGATCGTGCAGCGGGTCCTCGTCGAGGTGAACCTCGCCCGCGAGCCGCAAAAGGGCGGGATCGCCCCGGCCGACCTCCCGTCGTTCGTCGCTACGCTGCGGAACCTTTCGTCGCTGCGGTGCGAAGGGCTCATGTGCATCCCGCCCGCGGAGGAGGAAGCGAGGCTGCACTTCCGGCGGCTCCGCGAGCTGCGCGACGAGCTGGGCGTCCTGCCCGAGCTGTCGATGGGAATGAGCGCCGATTACGAAACCGCCATCGAGGAAGGCGCGACCATCGTGCGCGTCGGAACTGCCATCTTCGGCGAGCGCCCGCCGAAAACATAGCGCCGCGGGCGATCCTTGCCTGTGGGGACGGGCGTCGATATGAAGCACGCCCCAACCGCGAGGACGACATGACGCTCGTAGACGACAGGCTCCGCTCCGCCATCCGAGCGTTCAACGAGAAAGGACAGGTGGGGCCCGACCCCCTCGCCGCCCGATATGGCGAGCGCCGGGCCGCCTACAGCTTGTTCACCCGGCAGATCTCCGAGGCGGACATCGAGGCGCTCCGCCCCTACCTGTTTTGCTACGCCGAGAAAGGGATCGCGCAGAAGCCCGGGGACTCCAAGAAGGTCGCGGTCCGTAACTTCATCGCCGGCGAATGGCGCCCGCCCGCCTCCGGCGAGCATGCCGAGATGGCGAGCCCGGCCGACCGGCGGGTGAAACTGTTCGACGTTCCCGCGTCCGGGAAACAGGACGTCGAGGCGGCGCTCTCCGCCGGCGATCAGGTGTGGAAGTCGCTTGCCTGGGCCGATGAAGGCCTCGCCTATCGCAAGCAGGTGGTGAAGAACGTCGCCCGGATCCTGAACTACTACACGGAAGAGTACCTGCACGAGATCCGGCAGCAGATCCCGAAGACGCGGCTCGAGGCGGAGAAGGACTTCTTCGAGGCGAAGCGCGCCTGCGATCACCTGGAAGGCAGCTTCGAGGCGGCCGTGAAGGGCGAAATGGTCCCGGACATGTTCGCGGGACAGAAGTACTGGCGCGACGCGTGGCTGCCGGCCGGCCTCGCGGCCATCGTCACCCCGATGAACTTCATCTGGGGGATCCCGATGATCCACCTCGCCGGCGCCTATCTCGCCGGCTGCCCCTGGATCTTGAAAGGGCACCCTTTCGCCGCGCTCACCAATACCTCGATGGTCCGCGCGTTCCTCGCGGCGGGAGCGGATCCGCGCTTCGTGCAGAAGGTCGAGGGCTTCGGAAAGGGCATCGCGCCCCTCGCCACCGATCACCGGGTGGCGGTGGTGGCGGTGACCGGATCATCGGACACGGTGCGTTCGATCAGCTCGGGACGCGGCCTCGCCCGCACCCGCTTCGAGGGCGGAGGATGCAACTGGTCCTATGTCGACGACGGGTACAGCGACGAGGAGCTTTCCCGCATCGCGGCGCGGCTCACGTACGCGAAGCTCGGCCTCAGCTCGCACAAGTGCACCGGGCTCCACGGGGTGAGCGGCACGAGGGCCACCCTGGACCGCCTCGTTCCTCTCATCGCCGCCGAGATGGATCGGTGGCAGACGGGCGACCCGCGCGCGCCGGATGCGTCGGATCGGACGCTCGGCCCGCTCATGGTCCACAAGGCGCAGACCGCGCTCGACGTGGTGGCCGAGGCGCGCAAGGCGAACCTGCGCATCGTCCGCGAAGGGGGCCGGGCTCCGGGCGAGTACGGGCAGAACGCCGAGGCGGTGAAGCCGGCGCTGATCGACGGGGTCACGCCGCAGACCACCTTGCGCCACGACTGGGACGGGAAGGGGGTCCGCGATTACAAGCTCGCGACCACCGAGCTGTTCATGCCCATCCTGGTGGCGATGGCGCTCCCGGATTTCGAGGCATTCGTGCGGTTCTCGCTCTTCGACAATCCGCACGATCTCGCCACCTCCATCTGGACCCGCGACGACAGGAAGCTCACCCGGGCCCACAGGACGCTCGCCGGGATGCTGAAGGAGAACGACGGAACGGACAGCGCGCTCGAGTGGGAGGAGTTCGGCGCCTCGACCATCGGCGAGAGCGGCAACATGGGCGTCGGCGAGGTCCTGGCGACCATCTCCATCTACGCTCGTCGGCAGAAGGGCCGGCACTTCGTGTTCTGAGCCGACTCCTTGGCGGAAAAGCTCAGCTTCACCCTCGACGGAGAGCGTCGCCAAGGCGTGGCCGGAGACACGGTCGCGTCCGCGCTCTTGCGCGAAGGGGTGACCACCTTCACCCGTTCGATCAAGTACCACCGCCCGCGCGGCCCTTTCTGCTTTTCGGGAACCTGCGGGCAGTGCCTCCTGCGCGTCGACGGAGTGCCGAGCCTCCCCGCCTGCCGGGTCCCGCTCGAGGAGGGGATGGTCTGCGAGCGGCAGAACGGCCCTCTGGGCATGGACGCGGACGTCCTGCGCGCTTCCGATTTCCTTTTTCCGACGCACCTCGATCACCATCACCTGCTCACCGGATCGCGGCTCGCGGGGCGGGTAGCGCTGGAGATCGCCCGGCGGCTCGCCGGACTCGGCAAGCTTCCCGACGTGCCCCGCGCGCAGGAAAGCGGATCGATCGCGCACGCCCAGGTGGTCGTCGTCGGCGCAGGGCCCGCCGGGATCGCGGCTGCGCGGGCGGCGGCAGGCGAAGGTGCCCAGGTGCTGCTCGTCGAGCGGAGCGCGCGCCTCGGCGGAGCGGCTTTACTGGAACTGGACCCGGAGGGTCCCGACGCCGGATGGGTGGCTCGCGAGACCGAGCGGCTCGGTGGCGTGGAGGTGATCCTGGAAGGTGCGGTTCTCGGAGTGTATCCGAACGACATTCCCCGGGACGGCGAAGATTCGCGCTCCGGAGCGGATGCCCCGGCGCTGCTCGCGCTCCGCCGGCGCAGCTCCCTCGTCGCGGTCGTCGCCGAACGGGTCGTCGTGGCGAGCGGCGGGATCTCGCAGCCCCTTCCGTTCGCCGGAGTCGATCGCCCGGGGGTCTATGCGGCGCGGGGACTGCTCGATCTGTTTCGCACGACGGGGGTCCGCGTCGGCTCCCGCATTTGCGTCGTCGGCGAGGGCGCGGAGGTCTTGCAGGCGGCCCGCGCCCTGCGCAAGGCGGGATATGTGCTCGCCCGCGTCGTCGACGTTTCCGGGGCATGGCCGCTCGCATCGGGTCCCGTCGCTCCACCGCCGGCCGGCGACTTGCCGCTCTTGCGCGCCCGCGAGCTGCGCGCCCGCGGCAATCCCGTTCGCGAGCTGCGGGCGGATTCGGAGCGGATCGCCTGCGACGCCGTGGCGGTGGCGTTGCCTCCGGCTCCCCTGCACGAGCTTGCCTCCGCCGCCGGCGCGCAGACCCGCTTCGCCGCCGAGCTGAACGGTTTCCCGGTGGCCGTCGACGCCGGAGGTCGCACGAGCGTGTCCTGGCTGTTCGCGGCGGGAAGGGTGGCCGGCGCCCCAGGGGCGGCCGCGCCGCGTTCGGGCTCGGCCGCCGGAGTCGCCGCCGCGCGGTCGCTCGAGGAGGTCAGGTGATCTCCGACAAGGCGATCGTCTGCGCCTGCGAGGACGTCACCGTCGCGGATCTGGAATCGGCGGTCGCGCACGGCTACGGCGACGTGGAGAGCATGAAGCGCTACACGGGACTCGGCACCGGGCCGTGTCAGGGGAAGAGCTGCCTCGCCTCGGCGGTGCGGTATTGCGCGGACCGCGCCCATCTTCCGCCGGAAGCGCAGGTTCCGTTCCGGGCGCGGCCGCCCCTCACGCCCACCACCATCGCGGCGTTTGCGGGCCTTCCCGACGCGCTGGTCCGCCATCGGGAATCGCCGCTGCAGCCCCCGGCTTCGCGATCCGGTCCCCATCCGCTGCAGTCACGCGAACCGGTCCCGGCGCAGGCCGCGGTGGTGATCGTCGGGGGCGGGATCATGGGCCTTGCCCTGGCGTGGAACCTCGCCACGAGAGGAGAAAGGAACGTCCTCGTCCTCGAGCGCGGATATCTCTGCGAGGGGGCGTCGGGCCGCAATGGCGGCGGCGTCCGCGCGCAGTGGGCCACCCCGACGCTGGTCGAACTGGCGAAGGAGTCGATCGACTTCATGGCGGGCTTCGCCCAGGCGCTCGGCATCAACGTCTGGCTGCGCCGGGGCGGCTATCTGTTCCTCGCCGAGGACGAGGCGACGCTGCGGAGGCTCGAAGCCGGCGCGCGGCTCCACAAGCAGCTCGGGCTCGCGACTCGCATCATCGACGTCGGCGAGGCGTGTGGCATCGTCCCGGAGCTCGATCCGTCGCGCTTCATCGCCGCCTCGTGGAACCCCGAAGACGGTGTCGTGTTTCCCTGGCCATTCCTCTGGGGATACGCGGACGGCGCCCGCAAGCTCGGGGTCCGGATCGAGACCTTCACCCGGGTGACCGGCCTCGACGTCTCCGACGGTGCGGTGCGCGCCGTGCAGACCGATCGCGGGACGGTGCGGGCGGACCGCGTCGTCCTCGCCTGCGGCGCCTGGAGCCCTTCCCTCGCGGCGATGGCAGGAGTGACGCTGCCCAACGTTCCCTACCGGCACGAGATCGTCTCGAGCGAGCCCTTGAAGCCGTTCCTCGGACCGCTCGTGTCGATGCTCGGATCCGGGCTCTACTTCTCGCAGTCGATGCGCGGGGAGATCGTCGGCGGGATGGGCGATCCGGAGGAGCCGCCCGGGCTCGACCAGACCTCGTCGCTGCGATTTCTCGTCCGCTACTCGCGCGCCCTCTCCGGGCTCGTGCCGCGGACGGGGGCCGTGAAGCTGCTCCGGCAGTGGGCCGGCTGCTACGACGTCACGCCCGACCGCTCGCCGATCCTGGGGGAGACCCCGGGAGTGCGGGGCCTTCTCCAGATGAGCGGGTTCGTCGGGCACGGGTTCATGATGGCCCCCGCGGTGGCGAGGCGGATGGCTGCATTCATGGGCGGCGGGAAGGACGACATCTTCGAGCGGTTCAACTTGCGTCGTTTCGCGGAAGGGCGGCTCGAGAAGGAAACGTTCATCATCGGGTGAGAGAGGTGGTCATGCAGACCCTCGGCTTCATAGGCGTCGGGAACATGGGCGAGGCGCTCGTGCGCGGGCTCGTCCAGGCCGGAACCGCGCGCCCCCAGGACGTGCTGGTCAGCGCGCGGCGCAAGGAGCGGGTCGAGGAGCTTTCCCGGCTTTATGGCGTCCGCGGAGGGAGCAACTCCGAGGTAGCCCGCCAGAGCGACGTGGTGGTGCTGGCGGTGAAGCCGCAGATCCTCGACCAGGTCCTGCGGGAGATCGCGGGCGACATCGACAGGAACAAGCTCATCATCAGCGTCGCGGCGGGCGTTCCCATCGCCGCGATCGAGCGCCGCCTCCATCCACCCCTGCGCATCGTCCGCACCATGCCGAACACCCCCGCCACTGTGCGCGCCGGAGCGACCGCGATCGCGCTCGGCGAGCACGCGACGCCCGCCGATCTCGAGCTGGCGAAGAAGATCTTCGACTCGGTCGGCATCACCGTCGTGCTGGAGGAGTCGCAGCTCGACGCGGTCACGGGGTTGTCGGGCAGCGGGCCCGCCTATCTGTTCCTCGTCATCGAGGCGCTGGCGGACGCGGGGGTGAAGGTCGGGCTCTCGCGGCGCGCTTCGATGCAACTCGCCTCGCAGACGGTGTTCGGGTCGGCGAAGCTGCTCATCGAAAGCGGCCAGCATCCGGGGCTCTTGAAGGACGCCGTTACGAGCCCGGGAGGGACGGCGATCGCGGGCCTGCACACGCTCGAGGCGGGCGGGCTCCGGAACGTGCTGATGAACGCGGTGGAAGTGGCGACCCGCCGGTCGCGGGAGCTGGGTGAAGATTTCCTGCGGAAGCTGTGATGATGGCGACCGATTGGAACCGGATTTTACGTGACGTGACGCTGGCGCCGCGCGGCGCGAACGAGGAACAGATCGCGCGTGCCGAGTCGGAGATGGACTGCAAGCTGCCCGACGACGTGAAGGCGCTCCTGCGCGAGCACGACGGCGGGCGCGGCACGGTCGGACCGCGAAACCGCCCCTTCGAGCTGTGGTCCATCGTCCGGATCGCGGACGAATGCGAGGCGCAAGAAGTCACCCGCGCCGTGCCGGGGCTCGTGCTTTTCGGCTCCGATGGCGGTTCGGAGGGATACGGCTTCTACTCGCAAGCGTCCGGCGGGAAGTACGGCAGGGTCCCGCTGCTCGCTGCTGGGCCGCACGAGTTCGAGGGGCTCGCCGAGTCGTTCGCCGGTCTGCTCGACGCGCTCGCTGCGACGTGATTCGTCGCAGCAGCAGATGAGTCGATGGTCCTTCCGCGTCGGGAACTGGACTCGCCCCGGGGCAAACGATCGGTCACATTCCGGGACGTAAAGCGAGAACGGTACGGCTGTGACCATTCGTTCCTCCAGACTGCCTGGGTGCTTGCGAGGAAGCGAAGAGGCCCCATCACTTTGCGCTGTTGCAGTTTGCGGTGGTGCACTTTGCGCTTGACAAGTTTGCGCAGCACTTGCGGATCGGCACGGCAGTCGTTTGCAGGAATGCCAATTCAAAGCCATTAGAGCGGTGCAGGGCGCTTCTGCGTGATGGCTCCTCTTCGCTGCAGGATTCGCGTCCAAACGCGCGCGTAACGCCCCTACAGGGGCTGCCAAGTCCATATGCTACAAACTCCGATATGATTGACGCAAACCTGGCAATCGGGGTAATGAACGACGACGATCTTCTCGCCTGCACGCGCGAGCTCGTTCGCAATTCCTGCGGCGTCGAGGCGGATCTCCTCCTCCACCTCGGCGAGATCGACGAGCGGAAGCTCTATGCGGAGCGTGGCTTCCCGTCGATGCACGTGTTCTGCATGAAGGAGCTCGGTTTCTCCGAAGGAGGCGCTTACAACCGGATGGGCGTGGCGAGGGCCGCTCGGCGATTGCCGGCGGTTCTCGATGCGCTCCGGTCCGGCGCGGTCCATCTGGCCGGCTTGCGCGTC
>JBJMQD010000181.1:0-7873 GCA_045802855.1 Myxococcales bacterium
TGGTGCGCCGCAACGAGAAGCGCGGCGGCTCCGGGCTGCTCCACGGGGACCTGGACCTCATCCTGCGCGCCACGCGTGACCTGTTCGCCCACGACGTGGAGAAGCTCGTGGTGGACGAGCGCGAGGAGTACGAGCGCATCCTCGCCTTCGTCACCGCGCAGGATCCGGCGCTCGCCGACCGCGTGGTGCTGCACGAGAGTGATGAGCCCGTGTTCGATGCGTACGGCATCGAGCAGGAGATGCACCGCGCCACCCAGCGCAAGGTGTGGCTCAAGAGCGGCGGCTACCTGATCATCGACCAGGCCGAGGCGCTCACCGCCATCGACGTCAACTCCGGCCGCTACGTGGGCAAGAAGAGCCTCGAGGAGACGATCACCAAGATCAACGTCGAGGCGGCGAAGGAGATCGTCTACCAGCTCCGGCTGCGCAACATCGGCGGCATCATCATCATCGACTTCATCGACATGGACAAAGGGTCGAACCGGGAGAAGGTCTTCAAGACCCTCCAGGAGGCCCTGGGCGTCGATCGCGCCAAGACGAACGTGCTCAAGATCAGCGACATCGGGCTGGTCGAGATGACGCGCAAGCGGGTGCGCGAGAGCGTCACCCGGCTCACCACCGAGATGTGCCCGACCTGCGACGGCCGCGGCCACGTCCGCAGCAAGACGACGATGGGCTACGAGATCATGCGCGAGGTGCAGCGGGCCGCCCGCAAGCACCGCGAGGACCAGATCATCGTGAGCTGCCATCCGGAGGTGGCGAAGCTCCTGCAGGGGCCCGAGCGCGAGGCGATGCGGCTCTTGATGATGAAGCTCAATCGCAGCATCACCGTACGGCCGCAGCCCCAGTACCACGTCGAGCAGTTCGACCTGTACGCGAAGTGGTCGCGTCCCGACCTTCAGCAGGCGCAGCGAGGCATGGCGCCCCGCCCGAACGCGCCGGGAAGGGGCGGTCGCGATCGCCGCGACAGCGGCCAGAGGCAACGCGAGCCCGACGCCGCGCAGAAGGAACCGCAACCCGAGGCGCCCGAGCCGGTCGAGAAGGCCGAGTAGATGCTAGAACGGCTGCGCGAGCGCGTCCTGGCCATCCCGGGGGCGCGCCGCGTCGTGCGAGCCTCGCTGCTCTGGGCCGGAGGATTCCGCGGCGAGGTCATCTCGCTGCGCGCCTCGGCGTTGACGTACCTGACGCTCCTCTCGCTGGTCCCGCTCCTCGCCGTCATCTACAGCATCGTCGATCTGGTCAGCGGACACGCTCCCTTCCACAACGGCGTGCAGAAGTACGTGAACGACCAGCTCGGGATCGGAGCGGGCGCCGCGGTAGCGGGGGCCCTGAGCGAATTCACCAGCAAGGCCACGGTGAAGACCCTCGGCATCATCGGGTTCGCGGTGCTGCTCTTCTCCTCGCTCTCGCTGCTGTGGAACATCGAGAGCGCCTTCAACCACATCTACGCGGTCAAGCGGGCGCGCTCGCCGGTGCAGCGGCTGCTCAAGTACTGGGCGTTCTTGACCCTGGGACCCGTGCTGCTCACCGCCTCGCTCGCCGTCACCTGGAAGATCGGGGAGATGCAGGAGGCGCACGGTCACGGCCATGCCGGCCACAGCGAGGTGCTCCACATCCTGGCGGCACTCTCCTCCATCGCCATCACGTACGCGGGATTCGGCTTCCTCTACAAGGTGCTCCCGAGCGCGCGGGTGAGGATCCGTTCGGCGCTCATCGCGGCGTTCGTCGCCGGAACGACCTGGGAGTTGGCGAAGTTCGCCTTCGCGGCCTTCTCCACCCGCCTCGTACAGGTCCACAAGATCTATGGCCCGGTGGCGGTGCTCCCCATCGTTCTGTTCTGGGTCTACATCTCCTGGCTCGTCTGCCTCTCGGGGTGCCGCTTCGCTTACGCCCTCGACGCCTCCAGGAAGTCGGAGCTGCGCTCGCCGCTCCTCATCGCCGCCGAGGCGCGCGAGGTCTTCGTCGCCCGCGTGTTCGTGGCGTTGGTCCGGATGGCCCGATCGGCGCCCGTCCGGCCAGCGGCCATCGCTCGCAGGCTTGAAGTCCCGCGCAGATTGGTTCTCGAGGCGCTCCGGGCGCTGGAGGCGTCGAACCTTTGCGTGGAAGCAAAGAAAGGCGGCTGGGTGCCTTCGCGCGAGTCGTCCCGAGTGCCGCTCGCCGAGTTGAGGGCCGCCGGGCGCAGGTCGCTCGGCTTTCCCGCCCAGGATCCGGACGAGACTGGAGAGGCCTTGTCCCGCGCCTTTGCGGCCGCCGAACAGGCTGCCGAAGGAGCCCTTGGAGAGTCGGTCGATTCGCTTCTGCGCCGCGTCGCGCCCGGGGGTCCCCTGGGGGTGGTGGAGCAGAAACACACACCTCCTGACGTTTCTCCTGTGATTTCGCGGATAAAGCCTTAGCTGGCAGTTCGGCTCCCGAGCGCCCGGATCACGAGAGGCGCAACGCTTGCCCGCCCCCCCAAGGGTCGGGTAACGTGCTCATCCGTGGCGCCTTTTCGGCGCCGACTACGCCGCGGAGTCGATTCACCTATGCTGAAGAGCGACCTCATTGCCATCCTCGTGGCCAAGCGCCAGCTCACACAGAAGCAGGCCGAGCTGACCATCGAGACGATCTTCGACTCGATGAAGCAGGCGCTGTGCCGGGGAGACAACATCGAAATCCGCGGCCTCGGTGCCTTCCACGTCAAGAACTACCAGGGCTACAACGGGCGCAACCCGAAGACCGGAGAGGTGATTCCGGTCAAGCCGAAGCGCGGAATCCTCTTCCGGACGGGCAAGGAGTTGCGCGACCGGGTGAACCGCGCTGGCGAGGCGGCGAACGAGGCCGTGAAGGTCGAGCCCCTGCCCGCCAAGTCCGAAACCGGCACGGCGTAGTCGCTTTTCGCGCGGCAACGCGCCCGAATGCGGTCCCGCAGCGTATATGCTGCGGACCGCACCGGTGACGCGCGCCTACGAAACGCTCCGCAGGCTCTGCGACGCGCTCTGCCGCGTCCAGACGCCCATTCGCATCATCCGCTCGCTCGCGTGGGACCGCTCCGTTCACGAGCAGTTCCTGCTGAAGCGCGGACGCGAGCTGCCTCGTCCGATATATCCGCCGCTCGGCTTCGACCCGGCGGCGAAGATCCGCGAAGTGAGGGACGTGCGGCGCCGGATCCGGGGCGCGAACGGTGCGGAGGAACTACTACGCGGCGTGTGCGATCAGACGATCGCCACCATCCGTCTCCTCAGCTCGCGCGGCACGAAGAACTTCTACCGGTACTCCGTCGAGCTGTTCGGCCATCCTCGCGACGAGTTCGCGGAAGCTTCGGATGAAGAGCTGCAGAACCTGGAGATCGCGCGGTACTGGGCGAGCCGCCCGCGGGCTCGCAAGGAGCGGCCCACCCTCACGGCGGCTGAATGCGCCTCCCGCATCCGGTCGATAGTACGCCCGATTTTTGGCGACAGCTGCGAGGTGAAGATCTCCCACGGCCTCGCCGCCTACGCCGCGGCGGGCCCCCGCAGCATCGCGGTGCGTGCGGACGCCCGGTTCACGCCGAGGCAGGCACGAGCGCTCGCCCACCACGAAGGGCTCTGGCACGTCCTCACCGCCCGCAATGGCACGGCGCAGCCGATCCTGACAGTGCTGTCCTCGGGCTTGCGAGGACACACCGAGAGCCAGGAAGGCGGCGGGATCGTCAGCGAGTATCTGACCGGAAACGTGACGAACGACCGGTTCATCGAGCTCGCCGAGCGGACGCTCGCGATCGACCGGGCGGCACGCGGAGCGGACTACGTCGACGTGTGGCGGGATCTCGCCTCGCGCTGGGGAGAGGAGAAGGCCTGCCATCTTGCCGAGCGCGTGTTCCGGGGGGGCGTCCTGACGGGCGGGGCGCCGTTCACCAAGGACGCCGTCTACCAACGTGGATACTGCCGCGTTTACAACTTCTTGCGCGCGGCGCTCGATCGCCGCGACGAGGACCTCGTGCTCGCCTTCTTCGCCGGCAAGATGAGCGTCGACGACGCGCCCACGGTCCGCGCCCTGATGCACGAGGGGATCGTCGCGCGGCCGAAGTTCCTGCCCGAATGGTGGCGCAAGCGCGATCGGCTTTTCGCGCAGGTGACCCACTCCGTCACGCTCAATCGCTTCTCGATGATGGGGGTGAAGGAGTTCTACGCGGAGCGCCATCGCACGGCAGCGTCTCGTTGACACTGACCCACCCGAACATATACTGCCCCGTTTCCTCGGCCGGTACTTCGGCTCTGAAACCAAGGAAGGTGGTGAGTACCAGGCGATGCCGGGTGTGCGTGTGAAGGAAGGCGAGTCGTTCGAGAACGCCATGAAGCGCTTCAAGAAGCAGTGCGAGAAGGCGGGGATCCTGAGCGAGATCCGCAAGCGCGAGCACTACGAGAAGCCGTCGGTCAAGCGCAAGAAGAAGGCGCTCGCGGCGAAGAAGCGCGCGTTGAAGAAGGCACGAAAAGGGATGATGTAGTCTCGTAATGCCCTTCATTGCCTGCCCGGGCTCCGCGCTCTTCGGGGCCCGATTTCCTGGAAGGAGCCGCGGCTTTCCGCATGTTGATCCAGCGGATCGAGGATGAGCTGAAGGAGGCCGCCAAGGCCCGCGACAAGCAGCGGCTCGGCACACTCCGCATGCTGAAAAGCGCGCTCCAGTATCGCGAGATCGAGGTTGGCAAGGAGCTTTCCGACGCCGAGGTCGTGCAGGTCGCGCAGACGCTCATCAAGCAGCGCAGGGACTCGGCCGCCCAGTTTCGCGGTGGCGGACGCCCGGAGCTGGCGCAGAACGAAGAAGCGGAGATCGGCATTCTCGAATCATTCCTTCCTCGCCAGCTCACCGACGAGGAGCTCGCGCGGCTCGCGCAAGAGGCGGTCGCGGAAACCGGCGCTACCGACGCCAAGGGGATGGGAGCGGTGATGAAGGCCCTGATGCCGAAGATCGCCGGCAGGGCCGAAGGCAAGAGGGTCAGCGATGCCGTGAAGGCTGCGCTCGCCGCCAAGGGCCAAAAGAGCATCTAGCCGGGAGTAATAGTCTGGCAGCAATCAGCGACGACAAGCTGCAGGAGCTTCGCGACCGGGTCGACGTCGTGCAGGTCGTCGGCCGCCGCGTGCAGCTGAAGAAGTCCGGGCGGGACTTCAAAGGCCTGTGCCCGTTCCACGGCGAGAAGACGCCGAGCTTCTACGTCGTCCCCGACAAGCACATCTTCCACTGCTTCGGCTGCGGGGCGACTGGAGACGCGATCCGGTTCCTCATGCAGGCCGAGGGCAGGTCCTTCCGCGACGCCGTCGAGGAGCTCGCCCGCGACGCCGGCGTGGCTCTCGAGACGGAAGACCCCGAGGAGCAGCGGCGGGCGTCGCGTCGGGCCGCGCTGGCGGAAGTCAACGAGAAGGCGTGCAGGTTTTTCGAGCGCGTCCTGTGGGAGCACGCGAAGGGGACGATCGGGCGCGAGCACCTCCGCGACCGCGGAATCTCCGAGGAGACGGCGAAGGCGTTCCGGCTCGGCTACGCGCCGGCGCTCTGGGATGCGCTGGCGAAATCCCTCGCCCGTCAGAAGGTGGACGCGCGGCTGGTCGAGGAAGCCGGCCTTGCCATCCCACGCAAGGAGCGTGCGGGCCTGTACGACCGCTTCCGCGGAAGGCTGACGATTCCCATTCGCGAAGCGGGGCGGATCGTGGGGTTCGGGGGAAGGCTCCTCGAGGGAGAGAGCGAGGCGAAGTACCTCAATTCGCCCGATACCCCTCTGTACGCCAAAGGAGGCGTTCTGTTCGCCCTCGACAAGGCGCGTGACTCGATTCGAGCGGATGGGATTGCGCTCTTCGTGGAGGGTTACTTCGACGCCATCGGCCTGCACCAGGCGGGCATCGCGTCCGCGGTGGCGACCTGTGGGACGGCCCTCACCGACCGTCACCTGGATCTGGTCCAGCGGGCCGGAGCGCGCGAGGTCGTCTTCGTCTTCGACGGCGACGCCGCCGGACTTCGCGCTGCTCAGCGTGCCTCGGAGGTGGCCGCCGCGAAGGCGGTGCCAGCCCGGGTCTTGATGCCGCCCGATGGAGAAGACCCCGACCAGACCGTCTTGCGGATCGGGGCAAAGCGTTTTCGTGAGCTGGTCGTCGCGGCTCAACCCGCGCTCGAGTTCCTGCTCGATCGCGCGTTGGCGCAGGTGGGCGAGACGGCGCCGGTGGAGGCGCGGGTGAGGACCGTCGACGCCGTCGCCTCGATCGTCCGGGCCGCACCCGATCGCCTCGCCCGCGATCTGTACCTCGACAAGGTTGCGCAGCGGATTGGCGCACCCGGGGAAACGGTCCGACAAGCAATCTTCGGCCGCAAGAGCGGGCGGCCGGCGCCGGATCGGGCGTCCGAGCCGCCGCCTGCCCGCTCGCCTGTACGGCGGGAGGACCCGCTCGTGGCACGAGCCGAGCATCAAATTCTTGCGTTCATGCTCCAAGGTGCCGAATTCTGCGCGGCGGTGGAAAAGTCGGGCGCGCTGGCATGGTTCTCGTCTGTCGATCGCCGCCAGTTTGCCGAATTGCTTCTCGCCAAGCACCAGCCGGTCGATCCCGAGCCTGCCCTCGCGGCACTCGATGACGACCGGGAGCGCGCCGCCGTCCTGCACGAAGTGTGTGAGATGCGGAGCGGGGGTGTGAGACTGCCCTTCGTCGAAGACACGCTCACCAAGTACTGCCGGAAAGCAGCTGAACGAATCGCCAAGGAATCTGCTGCGCGCAGGAAGGTCGCACGCGCGCTGCGCGTTTGACAGGCGCGTCCATTTTCCTCCCGTTACTCTAGCCAGACGTTCCGTTGGAGCAGATCCCCATGTCCCAGAAGAAGTCCTCCGCCGTTCGCGAGACGAAGACGAAGAAGCGTCCGGCGAAGCCCGCAGCGCACGCCGCGCACCCTGCGCCGCACGCCGAGAAGGCGGGCAAGGCCAAGGTCGCCAAGGCGCCGAAGGCTGCGGCGAAGGCCCGTGACGAGAAGGATCTCGAGGTAGAGACGGAGGCTGCGGCCGGTGGAGCCCGGAGGGCGCAGCAGGAAATCGAACACTCGGGCAGGACCGCGACGCCGGCGAAAGGCGCGAAGGCCGTCAAGGCCGCTGCCGTCGACGACGAGGAAGCTCCGTCGCCCGAAGATCTAGAGAGCGAGGACGCCGTTGCGGTCGAGGACGACGACGATTTCGACGACGACGACGACGTTCCGGCGAAGAAGTCCGGTTCCAAGGCCACCGACCGCAAGGAAGTCCGCGACCTCCTCGCCATGGGCCGCGACAAGGGCTTCCTCACCTACGACGAGGTGAACGACGCGCTTCCCGCGGACATCGTCTCGTCCGACCAGATCGACGACGTCATGTCGATGTTCGGCGACAACGACATCGCCATCGTCGACGAGGCCAACAAGGTCAAGCTTCCCGAGACGAAGCCGCCCGAGCCGGAGCCGGTGGCGGCCAAGGAAGAGGACACCACCACTCCCCAGGAAAAGGCGGAGCAGGAGGAGGAGGACGCCTACTCCAAGTCCAACGACCCGGTGCGCATGTACCTGCGCAAGATGGGCTCGGTCTCCCTGCTCACCCGCGAGGGCGAGGTGGAGATCGCCAAGCGCATCGAGGACGGGGAGAAGGAAGTGCTGGAGGCGGTGCTGCACTCGTCGATCGCCATCAAGGAGATCATCCAGATCGGCGATCGGCTGCGCAAGGGCAAGATGCGCGTGCGCGAGGTGATCCGCGACGCGCCCGACGAGGACGACGAGACCTTCGACGAGCAGGGCCGGACCGAGCAGGTGGTGAAGCTGATCGACAAGATCCGCCGCCTGGACCGCGAGAACGAGCACTTCAACGAGCTGATGAGCTCGAAGACCCGCAAGATCTCTGACGGCAAGCGCAAGGAGTACCGCGAC
>JBJMQD010000255.1:0-20093 GCA_045802855.1 Myxococcales bacterium
GACGTCGGCGTCGCGGGCCTCAAGGATCGCCGCGCGGTAGCGGTGCAGACGGTGAGCGCTCCGCTTTTGCCTCGCATCCCCGCGGAGGAGCAGGTGGCCCGGGCGGCGTCGCTCGCGGGAGAGGGGTTTCGCGTCCTCTCCGCCGCCTTGCACGGAAACAAGCTCCGCACCGGGCATCTGTCCGGGAACCGGTTCGAGATCGTCGTGCGAGCGTGCGTTCCGGACGCTGTCGCCCGGGCGGAGCGGATCGCCGCCGTGCTCCGCGCCCGCGGCGCTCCGAACCTCTTCGGCCCGCAGCGCTTCGGCAGGCGCGGCGACAATGCGGCGCTCGGAGCGGCGATCCTGCGGCGGGAGGCGAACGTCCGCGATCGGTTCCTGCGCAAGCTTGCCTTGTCCGCTCTGCAAGCAGAGTTGTTCAACCGCTGCCTCGCCGCGCGCCTCGCCGACGGGCTGTTCGGCCGAGCGATCCGCGGCGACGTCCTGCGGAAGCGGGCGAGCGGGGGGCTCTTCGTCTGCCAGGATCCAGACACCGACGCGCGGCGGCTCGAATCGGCAGAGATCGATCCGGCTGGGCCGCTCGTCGGACATGCCTTGTTCGCGGCGGCGGACGAGGCGCGCGCCCGGGAGGAGTCCGTGGTAGCCGAGGCGGGCGTGGACCCCGCCACGTTCGCTGTAGGTGGCGGAGAGCTTCTGGGAGCGCGGCGGCCCTATCGCATCCCCGCCGCCGACCTGGAAGTCCGCCCCGCCGGACCCGACTCGTTGCTCCTGCGGTTCACGCTGCCGCCGGGCGGGTATGCCGCGTCGATCGTGCGCGAGATCGTCAAAGCGCCCGCCGACGATCCCGGCGAATAGTCCACAAATTTGCAGGCACCCTCCTCGTACACGAAGTTTGACCCGGTACCGGAGGCGCGGTAGCAAACGCCCACGATGCGGGCGCGCTTCTTCCTCTTCGCGGTCGTCGTCCTTCTGGCGCTCGCCGCGCACCTCGGCCTGCTCACGAACCGCGTTTCGCAGCAATCCGAGGACGCGATGCGCTCCCGGCTCTCGGCCGCGTCCGCCGGGGTACGCACCCAGATCGCGCTTCTCGACGCCAGCCTGCCCGCCCGCGCGGCCGCGCAGAGCCCGGAGCTCGCGGACGCAAGCAAAACGCCAGGAACGAAGCCGGACGAGCGGGCGCTCCGCGCCGCGGCCTCGGGCCTGCAGGTCGAACCCGATCTGATCATCGTGGGCAGCTCCGCCGGCACCGCCGTCTCGCGGCGCGCGAAAAGCACGGGCTTTGGCGAGGACCCTGCCGCGCAGGAGCTGATCCGGGGAGCCGTCGAAGGTCCCTCCGCCGCGCGGTTCACGCTCTACGAGGGGAGGCTCTACCGGATCGTTTCGGCGAGGATTCCCGGCACCGAGAGCGCGCTCGTCGCGGGCCAGGCCATCGATGATCGCTTCACGGCGCAGCTTCGCAGCCAGGTCGACGCGGACGTCACCTTCCTGGCGGACGGAAAGCCGGTCGCGAGCTCGCTTTCGCCCGACCGGCGCGCCGCCGTCTCCCGGTGGGTCGCATCGCCAACGGAAGGTTTCGGCACGTTGACGGTCCACTTGCCGGCGGTCGGCACGGGACTGACCGGAAAGCTCCCCTTGTGGACTTCGCACACGGCGACGCGCGCGGCGCTGGTCTCGCTGCCCGATTCCGGCGCGCAGGCCGTGGTGAGCGTCGCGGCGGCTCCGTATCTGTCGTGGCTCGCTCGCTACCAGGCGTTCTATCTCGTCGCGCTCGCGCTCCTCCTCGTCGTCGCCGCGCTCTGGGGCGCCCTCCTGTTCGCGCCGCCGCCCGCCGCCCGGGCCGCACCCGCGCCGAGGTTGCATCCTTCGCCTCCGGTGCCGGCGGGCTCCCGGTCCGACGCGGCGGCGCGATCGCGCGCTCTCCTTGGAGCCGACGTTTCGGCGCCCAGCGAAACGGTGAAGCCCGCGCCGCTCCCGACCGAGGTCCCCTGGACCGCGAGCGAGGAAGAGGGAGTCGTGAGCGGGCCGACCCCGCTGCGCCAGGGGAAGGCTCCCAGCGAATCGTTCACGGCGCCGGAAGGAGCAGCCGCCGAAACTGCCTCGCAGACCGCGGCGGCATCGGGCGAGCTCGGAGTAAGCCCGCTGCCGATGGACGGAAGGGAGCCTGTGTGGTCGGTGGGGGAGCCGAGGGAAGTCGAAGCGGAAAGCGGTCCGCGTTCGATCGGCGAAGACTTGGCCGCCGGCGAACCGATCGCGTCCGGCGAGCCGATCGGCGCTTCCGGAGAGCACGAGCGGGCCGCTCCGGCCGAGCTGTCGTTGCAGAGCGAGGGTGCGATCCCGCTCCCGGGCGCGGGTTCTCGCGACCACCTGCTCGCGTCTCCCGACCTGACGCCGCATCCGAGCGAGGAGATCACCCGCGAGGAGCCCATCAGCGCAGCCCTCATCGACCGGATGCGCGAGCGGGAGGAAGGCGAGCCTCCCCTCGAGCAGAAGCCGCCCGAACGCTCGTCGCTCGGGACGGGATGGGAGAATCCGCCGATGGAGGTCGCCGCCGCGGAACCCGCGTGGGGCGGCGCCGCGGAAGAGCCGTTGCCCGCGCCGTGGAACGACGCCGTCTCCACGCTCCCGGAGGGGGCCCCGACGCCGCGCTCGAACTCACCCGTTCCGGGTATGGACGCGCAGTCGCCGGCGGCGCCGCCCCTGGAACGCGAGGCTCCGCCCCTCGAGGCGCCGGCGGCGGAAGGGCGTCCGCTCGACTCCGCCGGTGGGGAGTCTCCGGCAGGCTTTCCTGCACCCGAGGGCGCCCCCGCGGAATCGGAGCAGGCGCAACCCGAAGCGGAGCAACGGGAACCCGCGGATTCGACGGAACCGCAGCAACCGCAACCCGCGGCCGCCGGTGCCGAGGGACAGGCGTACGCAGAAGCGGAAGGGGAAGCGCTGGAAGCCGCATATGGCGGGGCGGAAGCGCAGGAGTCCGATGCGGACGAGGCCCACTTCCGGGAGACGTTCGACCGATTCCTCGAGCTTCGCCGCGAGACGGGCGAGGCAAGCAACGTCAGCTACGAGAAGTTCGCCGCCAAGCTGCGCCGCAACCGCGAAGAGCTGATGGAGCGGCACCACGCGAAGGGCGTGCGCTTCAGCGTCTACCTCAAGGACGGCCGGGCCGCGATCAAGGCGAGCGCGCTCCGCTAACGCGACTGCTGGTAGAAGGCATCGGGGCTCGCGGGAAGGTCGGCGGTCGCTGTCGGCGTCGGCTCCGTTCCGGAGAGGAAGCATTCCCGCACGGCGAACGGGTCGTTGTCGCCCGCCAGCGCGCCGCTGTTGCGATTGACGCGCTCGCAGGTGACGCCGGGCGGAGGCGGCGGCCACGGCTCGACGTCGCTGCCCGCGGTGGCTGCCCGCATCCACGAGAGCCAGATCGGGCCGGCGCAATGTCCACCGGTCTCGTAGCTGCCCATCATCCGGTGATCGTCGAACCCGACCCAGACGCCCGCGAGCAGCGAGGGCGTGAAACCGATGAACCAACCGTCGCGATGCTCGCTCGTCGTGCCCGTCTTTCCCGCGGCGGGCCGGCCCAGCGCGGAAAGCGAATGCGCGGTGCCTTCGGGATCCTCGATCACGCTGCGCATGAGATCCGCGGTGAGGTACGCGACGTCGGGACGCATCGTCTGCTGGGGATCGAGCTTCGCCGACTGGATCACCGCGCCGTCTCGCGAGAGGACCTTGCGGATCAGGATGGGATCCGCCTTCTGCCCTGCCGTGGCGAGAGTCGAGTAGCCGTTCACGAGCTCGAGGACGCCCACTTCGCCGGTGCCGAGCGCCGCGGTGAAGCTCTGCGGGATCTCGCTCGTGACGCCCGCCTGCTGGGCCTCGGCGCGAAGCTTGTCGAGCCCGAGGGCGACGAGGAGCTTCACCGCGACCGTGTTCTTCGATTCCGCCAGCGCGCGGCGGAGCGGAATCGAGCCGGCGAACTCGTCCTTCTCGAAGTTCTGCGGCTTCCACGGCTTCCCGGTCCACGGATCGACGATCACCTCGGGAGAGTCGTCCATGCGCGTGGTCGGGGTGTAGCGCCCGCTCTCCAGCGCGGCAGCGTAGATGAACGGCTTGATCGCGGAACCGGGCTGCCGCTTCGCCTGGGTGGCGCGGTTGAAGGTGGCCACGTTCTGGTCGTATCCGCCGACGAGCGCGACGACTTGCCGGGTCTTGAGGTCCATGCCGACGAACGCGCCCTGCACCAGGGGATCCTGCTCGAGCGCAACTTCGAGGCGCGTCGGGCGGACATGGTCGGGACCGTCTCGAGTCGTCGAGAGGCGCAGGATGCGGATCTCCGCCAGATCGCCCGGCGCGAGGACGTCGCTCGCGGCCCGGGGGAGCGGCGTCGCCTTCTCGGGGGAGAACTTCCGCGCCCACTGCATGGTCGAGAAGGGAACGGTCGCTTCCACGCCCGGCCCGAGCCACACCTTCGCCTCGCGCGGACCTACGGAGGTGACGAGCGCGACGTACGTGCCATCCTCCTGCAGCGAGCGGACGCGGACGACGCGGCCCACTCCGTCCGCGGTGGCGGCATCGGCCTCGGTGATCGCGTCGAGGTCCAGGACCTCGACCGAATCGCTCGGTTGCACGAGCTGCGTGAATCGCTTCGTGAGCAGAGACCTGGTCTCCTCCACGCGTGCGGCGCCGAGCCTCGCGCGCGGACCGCGGTATCCCTGCCGCCGGTCCACGGAGCGCAGGCCGTCCCTCACCGCCGATTCCGCCGCTGCCTGCAGCTTCGGGTCCATGGCGATCTCGATGGTCATTCCGGATCCGTCCACCGCGGCCTCTCCATACTGCGCGACGAGCCGGCGGCGGACCTCGTCGAGGTAGAATGCGCCCGGCGGTTCGGGGGGCGGAGGCGGGAGCGAGATGGGCTTCTCCACCTCGGCGTCGTGCTCGGCGCGGCCGATGTAGCCGTTCGCCAGCATCCGGTCGAGCACGTAGATCTGGCGGCGCTTGGCGCGGTCCACATGGCGGCGCGGATTGATCCGGGCGGGGTTCTGCGGGAGGCCCGCGAGGATGGCCGCCTCGCCCAGATCGATCTGCCAGACGTGCTTGTTGAAGTAGTAGAGCGACGCTTCTTCGACGCCGTAGCGGGCGCGGCCGAAATTGATCTGGTTGAGGTACAGGAAGAGGATGTCGTCCTTGGAGAGGTTCCTCTCGAGACGCATGGAGAGGAGGACCTCCTTGAGCTTGCGCTTCCACCTCTTCTCGCTGGAGAGGAAGAAGTTCTTCACCACCTGTTGCGTGATGGTGGAGGCGCCGAGGCGCTTGCGACCGCTCAGCGCGTCGACGATCACGGCACGGACGAGCGCCACCGGGTTCACGCCGGGGTGCTGGTAGAAGTCCTTGTCTTCGGCCGAGATGACCGCCTGGAGCAGGACGCGCGGGATCCGCTCCATCGGAACCACCGTCCGCCGCTCCTTGAAGAACTCGGCGATCACGGTGCCGTCGCGCGCCACGACGTGCGAGGAAAGGAGCGGCCGGTAGTCGTCGACCGTGTCGAAGGTCGGAATCTCGCGCGCGAGATACAGGTACCCGGCGAAGAGAGCGACTACGGCTGCGGCGGAGGCGGCGGCCATCCAGAGCAGGATCCGCAACCAGAGCGGCTTGCGCCGGGGACCGCGCGCAGGGAGGTTGCCCTGCCAATCGGGCGCCGGCACCGGCTCGTACGGCTCGGAGTCCGGCTGCGCGTCGCCCATCGCGCGACCGAGGATAACAGGCTTCGCGGCGCCGGGATGCCAGGTATCCACATCTGTGGCGGTGTGTGGATCACGCCTTGTGATGGTTGCTTGGAGCTGAAGCGGCCTTGTCCTTGACAGGCCCGCGATCGGTGGTAAGGCGCGACCATGCGACGGTTTGCCCTGATCTCCCTTCTTCTCGTGCTCGGCTGCCCCAAGAAGCCGCCGCCGTATCCCGAGTGCCGGAGCGACGAGGATTGTAAAGGCCACGAGCTGCAGGTCTGCATCGGCGGCACTTGCAAGGAGTGCCGCGACGATTCGCAATGCGCGCAGAAGCCGGGCACGACTTGCCAGGACAGCATCTGCGTCGCGAAGCCGCAGTGCCAGACCGACCGCGACTGCGGCGAGGGAAAGAAGTGCTCCCCCGACAAGAAGTGCGTCGCCGAATGCTCCGACGCCACGGCGGCGCAGGATTGCGGCCCGGACAAGGTTTGCAGGGCCGGCCGCTGCGCGGATCAGCCCTGCCAGGCGGACGCCGATTGCGGATCCGGGAAGGCGTGCGTGAACAACGTCTGCAAGACTCCGTCTTCGCAGCGCGGTGGCGGGGATTGCGACCTCAAGACCATCTATTTCGGATTCGACGAGTCGACCTTGTCGCAGGAGGCGCGCGTCGTCCTCGACACCGACTGGCAGTGCCTCTCGAAGCAGCAGGCGCGGGTGACGGTCTCCGGCCATACCGACGAACGGGGCACGACGGAGTACAACCTCGCCCTCGGCGAGAAGCGCGCCGACGCCGTCCGCAAGTACCTCGTCGGTCTCGGCGCGGACGCGCAGAAGATCAAGCCCGTCAGCTACGGGAAGGAGCGTCCGGTGGATCCCGGCCACGACGAGGCCGCCTGGGCGAAGAACCGCCGCGTCGAGATCAGCGTCGAGGGGGTCCGGTGAAGCGCCTCGTCCTGCTCGCCACCGTCCTCGCCTGCGCAGCGTGCGTGACGACTCGCCAGGAAGGCGAGGACATGCGCAAGCGCATCGACGCGATGGAAAAGACCGTCAAGGAGCAGGGCGAGTCGTCCGCGGCCGATCGGCAGAAGCTCTTGAACGAGGAGAAGCGGTTGCAGGACGCGCTCGACGCGCTCAATCGCGCGGCGCGAAAGAGCGGGGCGGACCTGGCGGTCGATCTCGAAAAGGCACAGAACGATCTGGCGCAGATCCGCGGGACGCTGGAGGTCATCGGCCACCGCCTCGACGCCGCCGAGGCGCAGAACGGCGAGCGGGACAAGAAGATCGAGGCCAACACCCAGGCGATCGCGCAGAAGCAGAAGGAAGCGCAAGCGGCGGCGCGGCCCCCGGACAAGACGGCCCTCTATGCGCTCGGGCGCCAGAAGCTCGAGCTCGGAGACGAGGCGGGCGCGAGACAGCTCTTCGCCGAGTTCGTGCAGCGCTACAAGAACGACGAGCTCGCGCCCAACGCGCAGTACTGGATCGGCGACTCGCTTTACGGTGAAGGGCGCTACAACGACGCGATCGTCGAGTTCCAGAAGGTGATCAAGGACTACAAGTCGTCCGACAAGGTCCCGGACGCGCTACTGAAGATCGGGATGAGCTTCCAGGCGCAGAAGGACTGCAAGAACGCGCTCCTCTTCTACGAAGAGGTGACGCAGGCCCACAAGGGCGACCCTGCCGCGAAGACGGCCAAGGAGAAAGAGCGCGAGTGCAAGAAGCGAACGGCCTCGAAGAGGAAGTGACGTGCCTCTAGGGCATCGTCACGACCGTGAGGTCCCGCTTCGGGCTGCACTGGCAGGCGAGCCGCTTTCCGGACTTGAAGATGCGCCGGTGGAGGAACTTCTCCCGCCACGTCGCCGGCGACACGGCATGATCGGGATCGCCCACCCGCAAGAACACCGCGCAGGCCATCCCGGGACAGGTCCCGGTGCCCGAGCAGGGATGGACCGCGGCGAATCCGCGCTGCAGCACGATTCCCGCCTTGCGAGCGGCTTCCCAGATCGTCCCGCCGTCAGGGATCGGGACCGTGACGGACTCCATCTCGAAAGTAACGTTGGGCACGTACGGACCCTTACAGGCGGAAGCGGGTCCCCCGCAAGAGGCGGTCCTCCAGCTTCTCGACCAGCGAGACGAGATCCTTGCGCGAGAACTTGCCCTTTCCGAACTCCTGGAAGTCGAGAGCGGAGTCGACGAGGAAGCGGGCGAGGAAATGCGCCGTCTGCTCTTCGAGGTCGTCGGGTAGCTCCGATTTGTACGCGCCGCTCTGGAAGTAGCGGTCGACTAGCTCGTAGTCGCGCAGCAGCTCCCGCCGGGCGAGCTCGCAGGCGACCCGCATCGTCGCTTCCGGAGGCGGGGACGGCCGCGAGAGCGCCTCGCGATACTTTTCGCGGACGGCAGGGTCGAGCCATTCCCCGATGCGCGGGGGATACGTTCCCAACTCCTCGGCGACGATCCGCGCCGCCTCGCCGAGCGCGTACTCCTTGAGCTCCTGCGGTTTCCTCTCGGCGAGCTCGTCCCAGCGTCCCATCGCTATTCCTTCGACGCCTCCATGATCATGCGCGTCAAGAGATAGAGGCGCGGCTCGACGGAGTCCAGCTCCACGTACTCGGCTTCCGACGAGTGGTAGTTGAACCCCTGCAGGCCGAAGTTCTCCACCACCGCCGGCTTTCCCGAAAGCGCCGCGAAGGCGGCGTCGGTGCCGGCGCCCTTGCTGGAATCGTCGATGCCGAGCTCCTTCCCGAGCTCGCGGTAGACGGCCTGCGCCCTGCGCGCGAGCGCGCGCGACCGGTCCGTGGCCTCGAGCGGGGGACGCCGGCGCTCGAAGCTCGCGTCGACCTTGGTGTCCGGAACGAGGTGGCTTCGCTCGACGCCGTCGCGAAAGGCGCGCTCGATCCCGTCGAAATCGGCGATGCGCCGGACGCGCACGTCCGCGTTCGCGGTGGCCGTGTCGGGAATGACGTTGCGGGTCGTCCCGGCGTTCGCGATGGTCCAGTTGAACTTGATGCCGCGGGCGGGATCGCCGAGGTCGCGCGTCTGCAAGAGCTCATGGGCGAGCTCGATGAGCGCGTTTCGCCCGCCCTCCGGGTTCACGCCGGCATGGGCCGCCCTGCCGTGCACGACGAGGGTCGCGGCGGCGATGCCGCTGGTGGCGATCGCCACCTCGTCCTTCGGCGCCGGGGTGGGCTCGCAGGAGAAGACGGAGTCGTGTTCCGCGGCGAGGCGGGTGATGAGGTTGCGCGCGCCCGGCGTGCTGATTTCCTCGTCGCCATTGATGAGGACCGTCAGGGTTGCGTAGTCGCGAAACTCGATCGCCCTCAGCACCGAGAGGGCGTGCAGGACGACGGTCACGCCTCCCTTCTCGTCGGCGACACCGGGCCCGAACGCGCGGCTGCCCTCGATCCGGAAGGCTCTGCGCGCGAGGGTCCCGCGCGGGTAGACCGTGTCCATGTGGGCAAGGAGCAGGACCTTGCGCGTCCCGCTTCCCTGGAAGCGAGCGACGACGATCTTGCCGATCTGCGGCGGGGTGTCGAACAGCTTCACGGCGTCCGCGCCCGGCTCGATCACCTCCACCTTGCCGCCGAGGGCGCCGAGGCGCTGCTGTAGCAAAGCGGCGATCCGATCGAGGCCTTCCTTGTCCCGGCTGCCGGACTCGATCTCGACGAGGCCCCGCAGCGTCTCGATCGCCGCCGCCTTCTCCCGCTGCACGACGCCGTACACCGGCTGCAAAGGCGCTGAGACGGCTGGGGTCGCGAACACGGCGAGGAAAAGCAGCGGTGCCACGCGATTCATGGCGCGCACTGTATGCCCCAACAGATTGGCGCGCTCGCGATCACGGCGAGCCGGGCATTCCCGGGCGCGCATACACAACGACCTGCGGCGTCTCGTCGAGATAGAGCCCGGTCGCCGGCATCTTCGTCCCGAACGCGTTCCAGGTCTCCGGCTCGCGGTCGCGGAACTCGCGGTGCCACTGCAAGGCCGCGTAGTCCGCGTCGGACGGACCCGCCGCGTAGCGGATATCAGCGCGGAGCGCGCCGGATTGCTGGTAGGCGCGGTAGCTCTCCACGTTCACCTCGTGGAAGAAGACCGACGCTCCTCGCCGTGCGTGCGCGTTCAGCCAGGGCAAGACGGCGGTCACGTTGTTCGACCAGTACTGCCGCTGCATTCCCAGGCTGGCGGCACCGGGGAGATCGCCTGCGAGCTCTCCGTACGCGCTCGTACCGTATGGGTGGAGATGGGCGATCTGCCACGCTCCCGGCAGGAGCGCCGCCACCGCCGCGGTAACGACCGCCCGCCTGCTCGTCAGCCAGGCGAAAGCGCCTGCCGCGCCCCGCGCCGCGTCCTCGAGGAGCACGGCCGCCTCCGGCATGAGGAGCGCGAGAAACGCGAGCCAGTGCTTGATTCCGCCGAAAATCGGCGTCGTCCCGAGCAGGAACGGCAGTACGGCGCCGCCCGCGAGCCCCAGCTCGAGCAGGCGCAGCGGCGAGATGCGACGGCGGAAGAAATCCCACAGCAATCGCAAACCCGCTGCGGCGGCGAGCGCGACCTGGGGCAGCGGAAGCGCGACGGCGAGCACCGCGAGCGGATAGACGACGGGAAACGGCGGCGCGCGAAGCTCGCGGCCGAAGTAGTACCAGGCGTAGTGGACGTGATGGGTGTGGAAGGCGATCCATTCGCGCAGGTGCCTCGCCGGGTCGTGCCAGAGGAGGGGCCACGCCGCGAAGAGGACGATAGGCGAAAGGAGCAGCCACGGCAGCGTGAGGAGGGCGCGCTTTCGCAATTCTCCCGGCAGCAGCACCGCGTGTAGTGCCAGCACCGGCGGAAGGAGCCAGGCGTTGTGCTTCACCGCCAGCGCGCAGCCGTAGACGAACGCGAGCCACGCGCCGCGGCGCACCGGGGATGCGGGACCGGGCAGGATCCCGATCGCTCGCGCCCAGGCCACTCCGACGCCGGCCGTCATCGCGCAGATCGGCACGTCGAAGGCCGCCAGATGGGCGTGGAAGAAGGTGCGCTCGGCGCAGAAGAAAAGGGCGGGTGCGAAAAGCGCGCAGAACGGCGAACGCTGCATCCCGAGCACCGCGAGCCAGTACCCGAGCAGGGCGGCGAAGAAGAATCCCGGAAGCCGCCACGCTTGCGCGTCGGAGAGGACGTGCAGCTTGCTCGTGAAGACGAGGTGCGAGGTCGCGAAGAGGAGCTTCGCGAGACCCGGATGCTCGAAGTTGTAGGACCAGTAGCGCTCGGTCGCGCGGAACGCCGCACCGGGGTCATGGAGCAGGACGACGAGCCACGCTTCGTAGCTCTTCGCCGCCTCGAAATAGTAGCCCTCGTCGCGCACGAACCCGACGGGCCCCGCGGTGGCGAAGAGCGCGACGAAGAGAGCGCCCGCCGCGAGAAAGGGAAGCTTGCGGCTCATCGGTCCGTCACCCACGCGGCGACGCAGAAGGGCCGGTCGGTGTCGGGGGCGCTCGCGGCAATGTCGTACGAGTGATCCCCGGGCGGAGCGGTGACGTCGATCCTTCGCCAGCCCGGCTCGGGCGGAACCGTCGGCGGTACCGGGAGCTCTCCGAGGAGGACCCCGTCGATCCGGATCTCTACCCGCACCGGACGGCGCGACATCTGGTAGGCGCGCTCGCCGACCACACCGGCTCGCACATGGAGGACGCCGCCGGGACCGCGCGCGCCGATCCGGCCGGGCAGGCGGACGGATACACAGGGCCGCGACACGTAATCCACCTCGTGCTCCTCGCGCCTGCCGGTCAGGTCAGCGAGGAGCTTCGGGGCGTGCAGGTCCCACTCCTCGAGCTCGAGGGCTCCGAACCGAATCCGCTCCGTAGTCGTGGCGCCGCGGGCGCGGAGCGCTTCGCGCGCCTCCTCGAGAGCATTCCGCGGCGAACGGAACAGCCCTACGAGCCATAGCCGCTCGACCCCCGGATAATCGGCGGATCGCAAGTCCTCCTCCGCGCGCACGGGGACGGATTCGACGAAGAGCCGCACCCGCTCTGCCCAGGGTGGCCAGACCTGCACTTCGTCGCCGGGTCTTGCCCGCACGCGGAGCGAAGCGGCTACCTCCGCCCAGTCGGAATCGGTGGGCAGCCGCCACCGGAGGGTGAGATCGAAGAGGAGCGCCAGCGCGCAGAGAGCTACGAAGGAAAAGAACGGAAGCGCACGCAACTACGACTGGCCCACCTTGATCTTCCGTTCGCTCTTGTCGCGGTCGTAAAGGCAGAGAACGACGTCCGGGTACTGGGTGAACCCCGGCGCCCACTCCGGGTGCATCGCGCAACGCGAATCGAAGCAGTGATGCAGCTCCCACAGGTGTCCGATGTGGTGCGCGGCTCGCTTCGCGAGCCCGGCGTCGAGAGCCAGCTCTCCCTTGCCCCCGAGACCGTGGCTCGTCACCACGGCCTTGCCGCCGCCGAACTGGGGATAGCCGGTGACGGGACCCGTCCCCATCGGGCCCGCGGCAGCCCCGAGGGGCACCGTGGTGAGGTACAGGACCTTGTCGTCGGCGAAGAGCTGCGTCTCGTCCTCGATCTCCTCGAGGAGCTTCACCGCGTCGTACGTCGTCTGGTCGTCGGAGAGCGCGCCGTCGGGGAGCTCCGCTTCGCCTTCGATCTCGCAACCGATCCCGTAGGCGGCGTTCACGCGGCGGACGACGTGATCGAGGACTTCCTCGGGGAACTCGCCCAGGGTGACGAGGCGGATCATCGCTTCGCCTTTCGCGCCGGAGCCTTCTTTGCACCGGTCGCGGCGGGCTTCTTGTCCGCTGCCGCTTTCTTCGGTGCGGCGTGCGGATCGGCCTTGGCGGCAGCCTTCTTCGCCGCGGCGGGCTTCGCTTTCGCCGGAGCCTTCTTCGCAGGCGCCGGCTTTTCAGCTGCTTTCTCGTGCTCGGCAGACTTCGCGGCAGCGTGTCCATGACCGTGGGCCCCGCGGCCGTGCTCTTCCCCGTGTGCGTGGCGTTCCGGGTGCAGAGGCTCGGGCGCGTGGCGCGCGTGCACCTCGGCGGGATGCTTCTCGGGCGGGTGCTTGTCGGGTGCGTGCTTCTCGGCGCCGTGCGCCGCCGGCTCCTCGTGAACAGGCGCGATCGCGGTCGCCGCTGCCGCCAAAGGCTTGGCGGCGATCGCCTTCGCCAGCGTCGGTCCCCGCTTTCCGGCGATCTTCGGCTCGCCGGTCTCTTCCGGCGCGTCCTTCGGCTCCTCGGCCGGAGCAGGACCCGCCTTCGGGCGCCCGGCAGACTTCGCCGCTCCTCGCTTCGCCTCCGGCCGCGTCGCTCCGGGAGGCGCGTGCGCCTTGCGCGACGGAGCGGCGGCCTCGTCCTCATGGGTCGCCTCGAGCGCCTCTTCGGCGAGGTCGTCGAGGGGCTCGGGCTCGTCGGCCGCGCCGGCGATGCGCATCGTGCGCTGCCGCACGAGGTCCTTGGTCTCCGATCGATCGGCGATCTCCGCTTCCTCCTCGTCGGCGGCGACCGCGTCGGCGGGCTCTGTCTCCCCCGCCGCCGGCTTCTCTTCCTCCTCCAACCCGAGATCGTCCTCGTCGTCCTCGCCGCGCGCGCGGGCGACCGCAGCCGTTCCGGCGACCGTCAGCGGGGCGGGCTTCAGCGCCACTCCCTTGCGCTTCATCCCCGGAGGCGGGAACAGTGCGTAATCGAGATTGTCCTCGGCGACGTGGAGCGGGATGTTCATCGCGGCCGAGATCTCGCCCACCAAAAGATGCCGGGCGTTGTCGTAGAGCTCGCGCTCCTTCTGCGGGAGCGGACGCACCTGGCTGAGCGCGTGCAGTCCCTTCAAGACGTCGAGCGTGCCCTGCAAGCCGCCGCCCGTCATCCGGTCGGCGTTCTCGCGATGCCGGACCTTCCAGTCGAGCTGGGGGTCGTCGGAAGGCGCCGCGAGCTGATCGAACATCTCGTCGATGACGGCGACGCTCGCCACCTTGCGCAGCCCGATGTCCATCACCTTGGAGCGCGGCACCATCACCGTCGCGCCGTCCTCCTCGCGCGAGAGCGTCACCATCTCCCAGTCGCGGCCGGCGATCTGCTTCACGTCGACGCCGGTGATCTTGCAGATCCCCTGGTTCGGATAGACGACGCGATCGCCGATGTGGAGACTGCCGTCGCCGATCGGGATATCAGGGCCCTTGCTCGCCATACGGCCCGATCCGCTACACCGGGAAACACCACCGGTCAACGAAACGGGAGCCGGACCGCGCAGACGTGATCGCTCCTTCGTCGTTTTGAAGAACCCGCTGTGACGTTCGCCGATCGCGTCGCGAGAGCATCTCCGCGCTGTGCATTCCCCTGCTGCGCCAGGCAGCCAGGCAGGCCCTTGCCGTTTCCGCGCTGCGGCACTAGCGTAGACGCACAGCGTCAAGGGCCGCGACCTCCCGCGCGGCGTCGCAACCGGAGCCGACATGGCAGAGCAAGTACCGGAATTCGTTCAGGAAATCGAAAACCCTCCGCGCGGCGGAGACTTCCTCTTCAGCGCGGTCGGCTCCAGAGCGTTCATGACGCCGGAGCGTTTCAGCGAAGAACAGCGGCAGTTTTTCGCCACCGGATCCGGATTCTTGCAGTCGGACGTCTTCCCCGCAGTCCCGCGGATCGAAGGAAAGGACAACGCCTTCCTGCGCCACCTTCTCGGCAAGGCCGGCGACCTCGGTCTCACCGCCGTCGACGTTCCCGAGGCCTTCGGCGGACTCGGTCTCGACGAGACCACCTCGATGCTGGTGGCGGAGTCGCAAGCGGGTTACGCGGCCTGGGCGACGACGTTCGGCGCGCACGTCGGGATCGGAAGCCTGCCGATCGTCTTCTTCGGTACACCCGAGCAGAAGGCGAAATACCTGCCCGATCTGGCGTCGGGAAAGAAGGTCGCCGCATACGCGCTCTCGGAAGCGGGAAGCGGGTCCGACGCGCTCGCGGCGAAGACCGTCGCGCGGCTCACCGACGACGGGCGCCACTACGTCGTCAACGGCGGCAAGATGTGGATCACGAACGGCGGCTTCGCCGACGTGTACGTCGTGTTCCTGAAGGTGGACGGGACGAAGTTCACCGCGCTGATCGTGGAGCGGGGCACACCCGGCTTCTCCCAGGGACGCGAGGAGCACAAGCTCGGGATCCGGGGAAGCTCGACCACTCCTCTCCTCTTCGAGGACGCGCTGGTCCCGGTCGAGAACGTTCTCGGCGAGGTGGGCAAGGGCCACAAGATCGCCTTCAACATCCTCAACGTCGGACGGCTGAAGCTTGCCGCCTTCACGCTCGGCGGGATGAAGTGGACGCTGCGCACGGCGGCCTCGTACGCCGCGCAGCGCAAGCAGTTCGGCAAGGAGATCGCGTCGTTCGGCCTCGTCCGCGAGAAGCTCGCGCGGGCCGCGGCGCAGATCTACGCGAGCGAGGCGATGACCTACCGGGCCGCCGGCGCCATCGACGACGCAATCGCCCAGCTCCCGGATCGGTCCGACCCGCACGGCGTCATGGGCGCCATCGAGGAGTACGCGATCGAGGCTTCGATCATGAAGGTGTCGGGGTCGGAGTGGATGTTCCAGATCATCGACGAGGCGCTGCAGATCCACGGCGGCAACGGCTTCGTCGAGGACTATCCCATCGAGCGCGCCTACCGGGACTGCCGCGTCAACCGGATCTTCGAGGGGACGAACGAGATCAACCGGCTCCTCATCCCCGGGATGATCTTCAAGCGCGCCATGAAGGGCGAGATGCCGCTCTTGCAGGCCGTCCAGCGCGTCGACGAGGAGCTGGCCGATCAGGCGCGATTCCTGCCGCCGGTGGGCAGGCTCGCTGCGGAGCGTCGCGGCGCGGAGATGGCGAAGCGCCAGTTCCTCTTCGCGGCGAAGTGGGCGGCGACGCTGGGTCCCGCGCTCGAGGAGCGGCAGGAAGTGCTGGCCGCTCTCGCGGACGTCGCGATCGAAGCGTACGCGATGGATTCGGTGCTCGGCCGCACCCTGGGCGCGACCGACTCCACGCCCCTCCGCGACGCGCTCTGCAAATTCTTCTGTGCAGAAAGCCGGGAGAGGGCGTTCGCGCGCGCCCGGTCGGCGCTGTGCGACGTGGTGCCGCCCGAAGAGCTCGACGGGCAGCTCGACCAGCTTGCTCGCCTGCACAAGTTCACGGCAGTGAACACCGCGGAGGTGCGCGAGGCGATCGTGCCGGCCATTCTCGACGCTTCGGGTTATCCGCTGTCGTACTGATCTTCTCGCGGGCCCCCGCTCCCCTGCACCAGCGGCCATGCGCACATTGCGCCCGGGCACAGGGTTTACTCGGGCGAGGGGGGCGGTGGTGCGGAATACGGAAGCAGGACTTACAGGGGCGGTTCGGCCGCTCTGGTCGGAAGCGGAGAACCTGCGCGAGAGGATCTCGCAGGCTCACGGACTGTTCGCTTTCTTTTCGTTCGATGCGGCTCTGGCGCAGCGGGCCGCACACGGCCACCTCCGGACCAATCCGGCGGCGCGCGCAGCGCTCATAAGGCTCTGTGCGGCGCCCAACACGCGCGGCGCGGTGCTGAGCGGCAGGCCGATCGAGGTGCTGCAGCGGCGGCTGCGCCTGCATCGCTTGTCGTATGTCGGGATCCACGGCGCGCAGATCGCGGGTTTCGGATTGCGCCTCGTGACCGAGCCGGATCTGGAATCCGCAGAGACGGCGATCGGGCGCCTGCGCAAGGCCTGCTCGCGCATCCCCCTCTTCCAGCCGCCCGGCGCCGCGATCGAGGACCGGACGTACAGCCTCACGCTCCATCTGCGCAGCGCCGAGCCCCAGGTGCAGGGCCAGGCGGCCGAGGAGTTCAGTCGCCTCGCAGCTGGCGAGAACCTCAAGGTCCGCCGCGGACCCGCCTGCCTCGACGCTTGCCCCCAGGGCACCGGACTCGGCCTCGCCACCCTCGGCCTGCTCGTCGGCTTCCGCGGAGCACTCCCCGTCTACGTGGGCGCCGGGGAAGGGGACGAGGAAGGCTTCGAAGCCATCAACGGCGTTGGCGGGCTGAGCGTGCACGTCGGCGCGCCGCAGAAGGCAACCTCGGCACGGTTCCAGGTGGCGGACTGCGGAGAGGTGATCCGCCTCATCCACTGGCTCGCCGACGCGCGCCGCCGCTTGCATTAGTCGCTCTCTTCTGCACACTCGCGCGCGGCGTCCGATCCGCGCGCGACACGGACCGGGTGCTCCTTCGCCATGCGCCCCGATCCCCATTCCTGCGCGGACACGAGCCAGCCGAGAACGCGGCACGTCGACGTCGACCTGCGCCCCGATTTCGACGCGCGCACCGTCCGGGCCGAAACGACGCTGCACCTGTCGGACGCCGGACAGGGCCCGTTCGATCTCGACACGCGCGGGCTCGTGGTCGAATCGGTCGAGGCCGCGGACGGAAAACCCCTGCGGTACGAGCTTTCGCGCGCGCAGCCGATCCTCGGCGCGCGCCTTCGCGTCGAGTTGCCCGAAGGAACGCGCGCGGTCCGGATACGGTCGACGACCGCGCGTGACGCGACCGCGCTGCAATGGCTCGAGCCCGGCCAGACGGCTGGGACGAAGCGCCCCTTCCTCTACAGCCAGTGCCAGCCGATCCACGCGCGGTCGATCCTGCCCCTCCAGGACACGCCCGCGATCCGGATCACCTACCGAGCGCGGCTGCACGCGCCCGAGGGGCTGCGCGCGCTCATGGCCGCCGCGCGGCGAGCACCCGACGAATTCGAGATGCCTCAGCCGATCCCGCCGTACCTCATTGCCTTCGCCGTCGGGGATCTCGACTCCCGCGAGCTGTCGCCGCGCTCGGCCGTCTGGGCCGAGCCTGGGGTGGTTGCAGGCGCCGCCTGGGAGTTCGCGGAAATGGAGCGGATCATCGGCGCCGCGGAGGCGCTCTTCGGGGCGTACGCCTGGGAGCGCTTCGACGTGCTCGTGCTTCCGCCTTCCTTCCCGTACGGCGGCATGGAAAACCCCCGGCTCGCCTTCCTCACTCCTTCCGTCGTCGCGGGAGATCGGTCGCTCGTGAACGTGGTCGCGCACGAGCTCGCGCACGCCTGGACCGGGAACCTCGTCACCAACCGGAGCGCGAACGATTTCTGGCTGAACGAAGGGTTCACCGTCTACGCGGAGAGGCGGATCCTGGAGATGCTGGAAGGGCGCGACCGCTCCGAATTGCACGCCGCCGTCGGCCGCCAGGATCTCGCCGTCGCCCTGCGCCGATTCGAGGCGAGGCCCGAGCTCACCCGGCTGCGCAACGATCTCGCCGGAATCGATCCCGACGAGGCGTACTCGTCGGTGCCGTACGAGAAGGGGTACCTGCTCCTGCGGCATCTCGAGGAGAAGGTCGGCCGGGCCCCGTGGGACGCATTCCTCCGCGAGTACCTGGACCGGTTCCGCTTCCAGAGCCTCGCGACGCAGGACTTCCTCGACTTCCTCGAAGATCGGCTGCCCGGCGCGGCGGAGCGTGCCGATGTCTTGCGCTGGGTCGACGCGCCGGGACTGCCCGACGACGCCCCCGTCCCGCGGGCGGAACGCCTCGACGAGCTGCTCGTGCTGGCGGGGAAGGGAGAGGTCCCGGACCAGGCGGATCCGACGGAGCTGCTCCTCTACCTGCACGCGCTGCGGACGCCGTCGCGGGCCACCTGCGAGGCGGTCGAGGCGCGGTATCAGATCGCGAAGCGCCGCAGCTTCGAGCTGCGGACGGCGTTCGCGGTGGCGCAGTTGCGGGCGGGAATGGCCGAGGGCGTCGAGGAAGCGCGAAGGATCGCGCTCGCGATCGGCAGGATGAAGTTCCTCCGCGGGATCTACGTGGAGCTGCACCGCAACCCGGCGACCCGGTCCCGCGCGAAGGAGATCTTCGAGGAGGCAAGGGGTTCGTATCACCCCATCGCCGCGCAGGTGATCGAGGGGATCCTGCGAGCGAACTAATGGTGGTGGTGCTCCGGGTCGGGCTCCGTCGCCTCAGGGCCCAGCTTTCGCGACAGGACCGCGATCCGGTTCCCCGCCTTGCGTAGCCTTCGCACCAGCTCCCGGTTGATGTTCTGCAGGACGAGCACGTACGCCTTCATGTCGTCCTTGTAGAGCCAGTAGAGATCCCGCGAGTCGAGCTCGAGGAGCTCCGCGTCGCACTCGGTGATGATCGAGAACGGCCGGGGCTCCATCTCGACCAGCGTCGTCACGCCGACGAAGTCTCCGGGACGGAAGAGGAGCATCCGCGCGATGCCGCCGTCCTCGCAGTGGCGATAGGCGAGGAGGACTCCGGCCCGGACGATGTACATCGACGTCGCGGTGTCGCCTTCGCGCAGCACCATCTCGCCCTTCTTCACGGCGCGCGGGCGGAGCATGGCGATCACCTTGTCGAAGATCGGCGTGCCGGCGAGGCCGCCGAAGAACGGCGTCCCCGCCAGGAACTCGCGCAGCGCCGGATCGACGTCCACGATTGGACTGTACGTCCGCCGGCAATTTCCCGCCCTCCTCCTAGCGATGGTGCGAGCGCTGCCGTAGCCCCCCACCGCTCGGTGCTGAGCGTGCGTTCAGGCAGGCGCCAGCTTGACAGGTCGCAGGACGTCCCTCAGGCTGCGCGCGGTGGATCGAAGTGGCATGAAGTGGAACGCATGCCCTTTCCGCGGATCGAGAGGGGAAGTTGTCGTTCACTGGCGTCTATCAGCACGCGATCGACGCCAAGGGCCGGACGAGCCTGCCCTCGCGGTTCCGCGAAGTCCTTTCCGCGCAGGGGGCCGACAAGCTCTTCATCACGACCGACATCCTCGACCCTTGCCTGCAGGCCTACGCGCCCGGCCAGTGGACGGCGTTCACGCAGAAGGTGGCCGCGCTCTCGTCGTTCGATCCCGTCGTCCGTCAACTGATCCGCACGTTCGTCGCGCCCGCCCAGGAGTGCCCGGTGGATCGCCTGGGCCGGATCCTGATTCCGCCCAGCCTGCGCGAGCACGCGGGTCTCGGCGAGGAAGCGACCTGGGCAGGCACCGTCGACCGCATCGAGGTCTGGTCGCCGGAGCGCTGGGCCGAGGCCCAGAAGGCGGCCCGCGCTCCCGAAGCGCAGGCCGTGCTCGCCGCCAGGTTGCACCAGTTGCTTTAAGGAGAGGACCGCAGATGAGCGAGAAGACATCGAGGGCCGTTCGCGCACCGCTCGCCGTCCTGGCGCTCGCACCCGCACCGGGTCCCCGCGAGAGCGGCGTGCGCTGGCACGAGGCGCAGGCAACGGTCTCGGTCCGCGGCGACCTCGACCGCGACGCCGTATGGGCCATCGACTACACGATCTCCCGCGCCGCGATGGATGCCGGGCGCATCGTGCTCGACCTGCGCGAAGTGACCCATCTCGATTCGGCAGGAGTGCCGGCGCTCGTCGAGCGGCGCAGCGAGCTGCGGGCGCGGGGCGGCGATCTGCGCATCGCGGTCCGCAATCCGTACGT